>DATMJT010000381.1:0-9122 GCA_035553735.1 Pilimelia sp. | reverse complement strand
GCGTTCTTCCGGGTCGGCGTCGACGTCGTGGAGACGGCGACCTTCGGCGCGTTCGCGGTGCCGCTGAACGAGTACGCCATCGCCGACAAGACCCACGAGATCAACGTCGAGGCGGCCAGGCTCGCGCGCGAGGTCGCGTCGGGCCACGACGGCTACGTGGCCGGCTCGATCGGACCCGGCACGAAGATGCCGACGCTCGGGCACATCCGGTTCGCCGAGCTGCGCGACGCCTACGAGGTGCAGTGCCACGGCCTGCTCGAGGGCGGCGTCGACGTCCTGCTGATCGAGACGCAGTACGACCTGCTCGGCGCGAAGGCGGCCATCATCGCCGCCCGCCGGGCCATGGCGTCGACCGGTCGACAGGTGCCGATCCAGGTGCAGGTCACCATCGAGCAGACGGGGCGGATGCTGCCCGGCACCGAGATCGGCGCGGCGCTGGTGGCGCTGGCGGCGGTGTCGCCCGACGTGATCGGCCTCAACTGCGCCACCGGCCCGGCCGAGATGGGCGAGCACCTGCGGTACCTGTCCCGGCACGCCCGGGTGCCGCTGTCGGTGATGCCCAACGCCGGCCTGCCGGAGCTGACCGCCGACGGCGCGCGCTACCCGCTGACCGCCCCGGAGCTGGCGGACGCGCTGGAGCGGTTCGTGCGCGAGTACGGCGTGGGCCTCGTCGGCGGCTGCTGCGGCAGCACGCCGGAGCACATCGCGGCGGTGGCCGGGCGGCTGCGCGGGGTCGCCCCGGCCCGCCGGGAGCCGACGCCGGATCCCGGGCTGTCCAGCGTCTACCACCACGTGCCGTTCGCCCAGGACGCGAGCGTGCTGATGGTGGGGGAGCGGACCAACGCCAACGGGTCCAAGGCGTTCCGGGAGGCGATGCTGGCCGCCGACTGGGGCGCCTGCGTGGAGATCGCCCGGGGGCAGGCGCGCGACGGCTCCCACGTGCTGGACGTGTGCGTGGACTACGTGGGCCGCGACGGCGCCGCCGACATGAGGGAGATCGCCGGCCGGTTCGCCACCGCCTCCACGTTGCCGATCATGCTGGACTCCACCGAGCCGCACGTCATCGAGGCCGGGCTGGAGATGCTCGGCGGCCGCTGCGTGGTCAACTCGGTCAACTTCGAGGACGGCGACGGCCCCGGCTCGCGGTACGCGCGCGTCATGCCGATCATCAAGGAGCACGGCGCCGCGGTGGTGGCGCTGCTCATCGACGAGGAGGGCCAGGCGCGCACCGCGGAGTGGAAGGTGCGGGTGGCCAGCCGGCTGATCGAGGACCTGACCGGCCGCTGGGGCATGCGGCTGGCCGACATCTTCGTCGACGCGCTGACCTTCCCGATCGCCACCGGCCAGGAGGAGACCCGCCGGGACGGGCTGGAGTCGATCGAGGCGATCCGCCAGATCGCCGGGCGCTACCCCGGGGTCAACTTCACCCTGGGCATCTCCAACGTGTCGTTCGGGCTCAACCCGGCGGCCCGGCAGGTGCTCAACTCGGTCTTCCTGCACGAGTGCGTGCAGGCTGGCCTGACCAGCGCGATCGTGCACGCCAGCAAGATCCTGCCGATCGCGAGGATCCCCGAGGAGCAGCGCGAGGTGGCGCTGGACCTGGTCTACGACCGGCGTCGCCCGGCCACCGCCGACGCCTCGGCGTACGACCCGGTGCAGCGGTTCATCGAGCTGTTCGAGGGGGTGGACGCCGCGGCGTCGCGCGCCTCCCGGGCCGAGGAGCTGGCCGCGCTGCCGCTGGAGGAGCGGCTCAAGCGGCGGATCATCGACGGCGAGCGCACCGGGCTGGAGGCGGACCTGGACGCCGCCCTGGCCGTGCACCCCGCGCTGGTGATCATCAACGACATCCTGCTGGACGGGATGAAGGTGGTCGGCGAGCTGTTCGGTTCGGGGCAGATGCAGCTGCCCTTCGTGCTGCAGTCCGCCGAGGTGATGAAGGCGGCCGTGGCCTACCTGGAGCCGCACCTGGACAAGGCCGCCGACGCCGGCAAGGGCCGCATCGTGCTGGCCACGGTCAAGGGCGACGTGCACGACATCGGCAAGAACCTGGTCGACATCATCCTGTCCAACAACGGCTACGAGGTCGTCAACATCGGCATCAAGCAGCCCATCAACGCGATCCTGGAGGCCGCCGAGCAGCACCGCGCCGACGCGATCGGCATGTCCGGACTGCTGGTCAAGAGCACCGTGATCATGAAGGAGAACCTCCAGGAGATGGCCGCCCGCGGGGTGGCCGAGCGCTGGCCGGTGCTGCTCGGCGGGGCGGCGCTGACCCGCGCGTACGTGGAGGACGACCTGCGGGCGATGTTCCCCGGCGAGGTGCACTACGCCCGGGACGCGTTCGAGGGACTGTCCCTGATGGACCGGGTGATGACCGCCCGCCGCGGCGGCGCCGTGGTGGTCGACCCGCAGCGGGAGGCGGCGCTGGCCGCCCGCCGGGCACGGCGCGAGCGGCAGCGCGCCATGGTCGCCGAGGCGCTGCCCGGGCTGGACGACGACAGCGTGCGCTCCGACGTGGCCGCCGACGTCGAGGTGCCCGCCCCGCCGTTCTTCGGCACCCGGGTGGTCAAGGGCATTCCGCTGGCCGACTACGCCGCGCTGCTGGACGAGCGCGCCACGTTCCTCGGCCAGTGGGGGCTGCGCGGCGCCCGCGGCGGCACCGGGCCCTCCTACGAGGAGCTGGTGGAGACCGAGGGGCGGCCGCGGCTGCGATACTGGCTGGACCGGCTGGCCGCCGACAAGGTGCTGGAGGCGGCCGTGGTGTACGGCTACTTCCCGGCCTACGCCGAGGGCAACGACCTGGTGGTGCTCGACGAGAACGGCCACGCCGAGCGGGCCCGGTTCCGCTTTCCTCGGCAGCGGCAGGACCGGCGGCTGTGCCTGGCCGACTTCTTCCGCCCGCGCACCGCCGAGGGCCCGTGGGACGTCGTGGCCCTGCAGCTGGTGACGGTCGGGCAGCCGATCAGCGAGTACACGGCCAAGCTGTTCGCCCGCAACGCGTATCGGGACTACCTGGAGGTGCACGGCCTGTCGGTGCAGCTCACCGAGGCCCTGGCCGAGTACTGGCACCGGCGGATCCGCACCGAGCTGACCCTGCCGGGCGGCCGGACGGTCGCCGACGAGGACCCGGCGGACCTGGCGGGCCTGCTCCGCACCGACTACCGCGGCTGCCGCTACTCCTTCGGCTACCCGGCCTGCCCGGACCTGGAGGAGCGGGCCACGGTGGTGCAGCTGCTCGGCGCGGAGCGCATCGGGGTGCGCCTGTCCGAGGAGTTCCAGCTGGAGCCGGAGCAGTCCACCGACGCCATCGTGGTGCACCACCCCGAGGCGTCGTACTTCAACGCCAAGTAACGGCCGGACCGGCCCGACGCGCCGGACGGCCCGGCGGCCGGCTGCCGCCGGTACCGCCGCCCGCCGCCGGATCGGTGGGCGGCGGCGGCCGACCGGTCGATGCGGGCGGAACCGCACCGGCCTAGCCTGCGGAAACGCTCATCCACACCGGTTGTCCGGGAGGCCGCCGTGACCGCTTCCGCCGACTCCGCCGACTCCGCGGCGGCGCGCCGCCGCTGGCGCCGCGCCTGCCTGGTGGCGGCGCTGCTGTGCCTGGTCGTGCTGGCCGCCTCCGCACTGCCGTGGTTCTCCCAGACCCGGGTGTTCGCCTCCGGGGGCTCCGACACCGACCTGATCAACATCTGGACCGACGGCCCGGCCGCGTCCGGCCGCGGCCGTACCGGGCTGGCCCAGCTGGCCGGCACGGGCCAGTGGGGGCTGCTGGTCATGGTCTGCGCCGGACTGGGCGCGCTGCTCGGGCTCTACGCCCGCGCCCACCACCCGGCCGACCCGCGGCTGCGCGCCGCGCTGCGCCTCAACCTCGGCGCGGCGGCGCTGGGCCCGGTGTTCGTCGCTGCGGCGTGGGTCGGTGCGGCGCAGGGGGAGCGGGTGAGCGCCACCCCACACGTCGGCTACCTGCTCACCGTGCCGGCGCTGCTGGCCTGGTTGGTGCTGGCCGTCGGGGCGTGGCGCGCGTCCCGGGCCCGGCCGGCGTCCCCGTCGCGACCCGGCGTCGCGTCCTGACCCCCGCCCCGGGGCGGGTTCGGGCGGCGGCGGTGCGCACGTCGGCGCCGGGCCGGCGCCTCGTCGATGCGGGCCGCGGTCGCGCGCCCCGGCCGCCCGGGCGCGGTGGCGGTCGGGGCGGTGTCCGCCGGCCGCCCGCGTGAGCGCCGCGGCGGCGGGGTACCACGGCGTGCATGGAGGTCCCCTTGGAGTCGGCACGCCCCGGCGCCGCGCGCCGCGGCCGGGTGCGCGGCGCCGCCCGTACCGCGATCGGCCTGGCCCTCGTCGGCGCCGTCCTGCTCGGCTGCGGCCTGGGCGAGGAGCGGGCGCCGCGCTCCCCGACCCCCGGTGACCGACCGGCCGACCCGGCCGCGACCGCGGACGCCGCCGAGGCGGCCCGGGAGTTCGAACGCGACCTCACCGCGGCCGTGCGCGTCGCCGAGCGGTACTGGCGGGCGTGGTTCGCGCAGCAGGGCCGGCCCTTCACGCCGATCCGCCGGGTCATCGCGTACCGGTCGGCCGGGGAGGTGCGCTGCGCCGGTGAGCCGGTGCCGGCCAACAACGCGGTGTACTGCCCGGCCGGCGACTTCATCGCCTACGACGTGCGCTGGGCGGCGCGGGCGGACCGGGCGATCGGCGACGCGTTCCTCTACTACCTGCTGGGCCACGAGTACGCGCACGGCGTGCAGGTGCGGCTGGGGATCCGTTACCGGTACACGATCGCCCAGGAGCTGCAGGCCGACTGCCTGGCCGGGGCGTACCTGGGCGACTCCGTGCGCTCGGGTGAGCTGCGGCTGGAGGACGGCGACCTGGAGGAGTTCCGGGCCGGGCTGGCGGCGGTCGGCGACGAGCCCGGCCAGCCCTGGTTCGCCCCGGGGGCGCACGGCTCGATAGCGCAGCGCACGTCGGCGTTCTTCACCGGCTACCGCAGCTCGGTGGGCGCCTGCGACCTCGGCTGAGCGGGCCCGCCGCCGTGCGGCGCCGGTCACCATCGGCGCGGGCCGGCACCACGCCGGCCCGGCGGTCGGTCAGGATTGCCCGGGAGACAGATCGGAGGCGGCGGGTGGGCGCGCGACGACCGGCGGCGGTGCTGTTCGACATGGACGGCACGCTGCTGGACAGCGAGAAGGTCTGGGCGGTCGCCCTGCACGAGCTGGCGGCCGAGTACGGCGCAGCGCTGTCGGAGCAGGGCCGGCTGGCGATGGTGGGCACGGGCATGGCGGAGTCGATGGCCATCCTGCACGCCGAGATCGGCCAGCCGTGGCGCGACCCGGACGCCAGCGCCCGGTGGCTGCACGACCGGGTGGCGCAGCTGTTCGAGGCGGGCCTGACCTGGCGGCCGGGGGCCAGCGCGCTGCTGTCCGCGGTACGCCGCGCGGCGGTGCCGACCGCCCTGGTCACCTCGACCACCCGCCGGCTGGTGGAGGCGGCGCTGGGCACGCTGGGCGCGGACAACTTCGACGTCGTGGTGTGCGGCGACGAGGTGGCCGCCCAGAAGCCGGACCCGGAGCCCTACCGGACCGCGGCGCGGCTGCTCGGCGTGCCGGTGGACCGGTGCGTGGCGATCGAGGACTCGCCCGTCGGCGTGGCCAGCGCCCGCGCGGCCGGGGTGGGGGTGGTCGCGGTGCCCTGCGACGTGCCGCTGCGCCCGGCGGCGGGCGTGCTGCTGGTCGACAGCCTCACCGAGGTCGACCTGGCGCTGCTGTGCACCGCGCTGCCCGCCGTCGACGTGGCGCTGGGCCCCGTCGACGTGGCGCTGGGCCCCGTCGACAGCCGCCCGCCGACGCCCGGGTGACCCCGTGCGTCGGCGGGCGGCGGCACTCCCTCCGCCGACGGCCGCGGTGAGCGGCACTGCGCGACCGACGGCCGCGGCTACTCGTGGGCGATCGCGCCGAGCACGTTGATCCGGGCCGCCCGGATGGCCGGCACGACGGCCGCCACCACGCCGACGACGCCGGCCAGCAGCAGGAACATGGCCATCTGGGACCAGGGCAGCACCAGGTCGGTGATGCCCTCGTCGCGCAGGGACCGGACCACCGCGGCGCCCAGTCCGACGCCGACGGCCAGGCCCAGCAGCGCCCCGAAGACGGAGATGACCACGGACTCGACGGTCACCATCCGCATGGTCTGCGCCCGGCGCAGGCCCACGGCGCGCAGCAGCCCCAGCTCCCGGGTGCGCTCCAGCACCGACAGGGCCAGCGTGTTCACCACGCCCAGCACGGCGATGAGGATCGCCAGCGCCAGGAGAATCTGAATCATGGTGAGCAGGACGTCCAGCTGCGCGGTCTGCTGCGCCAGGAAGCCGCTGCGGTCGACCACCGACACCTCCGGGCTGTCCGCCAGCAGCGTCGCCACCTGCGACTGCACCTGCGCCACGGCGGCGCCCGGGGCCAGCTGCAGCAGGGCCTGCACCGGCTGCGGGACGGCGAAATCCCGCGCCGACTCCTGCGGCAGCACCAGCCCGCTGAACAGCTCGGTCGTCGCGTAGACCCCGACCACGGTGTAGGTGCGCGGCTGCCCCCGGGAGTGCTGCACGGTCACCGTGCCGCCGGCCCGCAGGCCGCGCTCGCCGGCGGTGTCGGCGTCCACGATGGCCTGGCCCGGGCGCAGCGGGCCGACGGCGCCCGCGGTGGCGGTGAGGCCGAAGATGTCGCGCAGCGCGGCCGCGTCGTTGGTGGCCAGCACGTAGTCCCGCTCGCCGCCGACGGTGCCCAGGTCGCTGTAGAGCCCGGCGACCCTCGCCACGCCCGGCAGCGCGGCCGTGCGCTCCAGCACCGCGGCGTCGAACGTCGGCGGGCGCGGCCCGCTCTGCTCGCCGGCGATGAACAGCTCGGCCTTGACGGTGTCCTCGGCGAGACCGGCCAGGCTCCGCTTGGCCGAGTCGAGGACCACGCTGACCCCGGTGATCAGCGCGATGCCCACCATCAGCGCGGCCGCGGTGACCGCCGTGCGGCGCGGGTTGCGGCCGGAGTTCAGCCGGCCCAGCCTGCCCGGCACGGACCAGGCGAACAGGCGCCCGACCAGCGACACCACGGGCCTGCTGACCATCGGGGTGAGCAGGGCCACGCCGATGAACGAGACCAGCACCCCCACCAGCACCGCCCACGTCGTGGCGTCCCCGGCCCGGCCGCTGAGCCCGAGCGTCAGGGCGGCGCCACCGAGCGCGGCGACCACGGCGCCCGCGACGGTGAGCCGGGTCAGCGGCCGGTCCGGGGTGGCGGCCTCCTGCATGGCCGCCACCGGCGCGATCCGGGAGGCCCGCAGGGCAGGTAGCAGGGCGGCCGCCACGGTGACCAGCAGGCCGACGGTGAACGCGCCGATCACCGCCGCCGGCGGCACCGCCACGCCGGCCAACTCCAACCCGCCGCCGACCTGGCCGAACACGTACGCCAACAGCGCGCCGACCCCGATCCCGGCGCCCAGCCCCAGCACGGAGGCGACCAGGCCGATCACGACCGCCTCCACCAGCACGGCGCCGATCACCTGCCGCCGGCTGGCTCCGACGGCCCGCATCAGGGCCAGCTCCCGGGTCCGCTGCGCGATGATGATCGAGAAGGTGTTGAGGATGAGGAAGATGCCGACGAACAGCGCGACCCCGGCGAAGCCGAGCAGGATCCTGTTGAAGAAGCTGAGTCCCTCCTGCAGCCCCGCGGCCTGCTCGCGGGCGAGCTGCTCGCCGGTGCGGACCACGTAGCCCTCGCCCAGGGCGACGGCGACGCGGTCGCGCAGCGCGGCGTGGTCCACGCCGTCGGCCGCGACGACCGACAGCTGGCTGTAGACGCCCCTGGCGCCGAGCATGAGCTCCTGGGCCACCGGTTCGGTGAAGGCCACGGACATGGAGCCGCCCAGCGAGTCGCGGCCGCCGCTGTACTCGAACACGCCGACCAGGGTGAACGTGCGCTTCGGGGCCAGGGTGAGCACGCCGACCTGCTGGCCGACGGTCAGGCCGGCGGCCTTGGCCAGCGCCGCGTTGACGGCGATCTCGTGGTCGGCGCGGGGGCCGCGGCCCTCCCGCAGCCGCACCAGGTCGCTCTCGCCGAGCCAGTTCTCACCGAAGCGCGGCGCGCCGAAGGTGGTCACCACCTTGCCGTCCCGGCCGATCACCCGGGCGCCGTCGGCGATGGCCAGCCCGGTCACCTCGGCGACCCCGGGAACCGCGCGTACGGTGTCGCGCACGGCGGCGGGGATCGGCGCGCCGGTCTGCTCGCCCTCCATCTCGGACACTTCCACCTTGGGCCTGGCCGACACGGCCACGTCGGTGTCGGCGTAGACCGTGCTGAACAGCGCGTCGAACGAGCGGCCCAGGGTGTCGGTGAGCACGAACGCGCCGGACACGAACATCACGCCCAGGATGACGGCCAGGCCCGACAGCAGCAGCCGCACCTTGCGGGCCAGCAGGCTCTTGAGGGTCGCGCGCAGCATCGGCCTCAGGCCCCCGTACGCACGTCGAGGCGCTTCATGGTGTCCAGGACGCCTTCGGGGGTGGGGTTGGCGAGTTCGTCGACGATGTGGCCGTCGGCGAGGAAGATGACGCGGTCGGCGTGGCTGGCGGCGACGGGGTCGTGGGTGACCATGACGATGGTCTGGTGGTGGTCGTGGACGCTGCGGCGCAGGAAGGTGAGGATTTCGGTGCCGGAGCGGGAGTCGAGGTTGCCGGTGGGTTCGTCGGCGAAGATGACCTCGGGTCGGCTGACCAGGGCGCGGGCGCAGGCGACGCGTTGTTGTTGGCCGCCGGAGAGTTGGTGGGGGCGGTGGGTGAGGCGGTCGCGTAGGCCGACGGTGTCGATGACGGTGTCGTACCAGGTGGGGTCGGGTTTGCGGCCGGCGATGGACAGGGGGAGGAGGATGTTCTCCTGGGCGGTGAGGGTGGGTAGGAGGTTGAATTGTTGGAAGATGAAGCCGATTTTGTCGCGGCGTAGGGTGGTGAGTCCGGCGTCGCCGAGTCCGGTGATGTTGGTGTCGCCGACGTGGACCTGGCCGCGGGTGACGGTGTCGAGGCCGGCGAGGCAGTGCATGAGGGTGGACTTGCCGGATCCGGACGGTCCCATGATCGCGGTGAACCGGCCGCG
>DATMJT010000380.1:0-2621 GCA_035553735.1 Pilimelia sp. | reverse complement strand
GGTCAGGGCGTGTGCGGCAGCGCGCGGAGGCGGGCGAGGACCTCGGCGAGCAGGCCGTGGCCGGGTGGGAGGCGCAGGGTGAGTCCGCGGGCGTGGCGGATCAGGCGGGCGGGGACGGCGATCAGCCGCCGTCGCAAGGTGGCGATCATGGCCTGGCCGCCGCGGACGCCGTGCCCGACCAGCCGCTCGTCGCGGCGGGTGGCGGTGAGGTGGTGCAGCCAGCCGGTGCTGGTGGCCGCGAGCAGCGCACCCCACATCCAGGCCCGGTTGACCGCGTGGTGCCCGGAGGGCAGGTGGCGCAGCGCGGCACCGTGTTTGGTGTCGCGGAACAGGTTCTCCACCTGGGTCCGGTGGCGGTACCAGTGCTCCACGTGGGCCGCCTTGGTGCCGGTCGAGACGTCGAGGTTGGTGACGATGAACGAGTAGGCGAACACCGCGTCGGCCTCGGCGAGCTCGTCGAGGGGAAGCGCTCGCTGCTCGGGATGCAGAGTCCGTCGCCGCCGCGCTCGTGGATCGCCGGAGACCTGGCTGCGGTCGAGGTCGAGCCGGACCCGGCGGATCAGCAGCCGGGTGGTGGCCGGCCACCAGTCGGGGGTGTACTCGGCCACGGCGACCTGTGCGCCGGTCATGTCGACCGCGTCGGTCCATCCGTCGGCCGGCACGCCGTCGAGCAGTCGCCACAGCGGCGCGGTCCGCCGGGCGCCGATCGCGAACTCCACGTCGGCGAACAGGCAGGCGCGGGTGAGCTGCCCGGCGAAGTAGCCGGCGTCGGCGCGCACCCGGATCTGCCCTACCCGCGCCCGGGCCGGGAGCGCGGCCAGCGCCCGACGCAGTACGTCCGCGCAGCTGGCGCGAGGATCATCGCGGCCGTCACCCAGGTCGGCGGCCAGCACCACCGACGCGTCGGCCCAGGTCGCGACGTGTGGGCGGCCGACCCGCTGGCCCTGGTGGTTGAACGCCACCCCGCGCTTGCGGCGGCCGTAGACCTCGACATCGGAGGTGTCCATGTCGATCGTCACCTCCGCCGACAACGCGGCAGCCCGGTCCGGATCGACTCGCGTGAGCAGGTCGAGCGCAGCGGTATGCACGTCCCCGAGCCCGGTCTCCACCGCCGCCCACTGGCTCTCGGACAACCGCCGAGCCAACCCACCAGCAGTCGTGGCGGCCAGTCTCGGCACCGGCGTCAGCGCCTGCCCGGCGGTGTCGGCGCAATGCCGATCCAGACCGACCAGGAAGTCCTCCCCGCACAGCTGCACCGCGGCCATGCCGACCAGCACCTGCCCGGCAGTAAACCCGCGATCGCGGGTCTTGATCGGCCCGACCATCGCGTCCAGCCGGTCGATCATCCCGAGCCGGTCGACCAGTTCGGTCACCGCGGCCAGCCCGGAGAACCTGGTCAGCGACTCGTCCGGCGCGCCGACCCGCACCCGCGCTCGGCGCACTCGCCGCTTGCGTACTCTTCGCACCCGATAGGTGTCCTTTCGACCTCGATCACCGTGTCATCGCAAACACGATCATCGCAGGTCAGCGGACACCTATCGCCATCTCACCGTCTAAGGCCGCCCGCTACTCGCGGATTCGGGTCAGAACCAGACTTTTCGGCCGCCAACGGGACGTCCGACGTTGCCGAGGATGAGCAGGACGACACCGACGATGAGCAGGATGCCGCCGATGTAGTAGAGCAGGCTGATGCCGGTCAGATAGCCGATCAGCAGGAGAATGAGGCCGAGAATGATCATTTGAGCCCCTTCGGTGGAATGGTGGGGGGAGTTTAGACTTCGCGGCCCACTCGCACACGTTCTGGGTGGCGACTCGCCGTCCGGCGCTCAGGAACCGTCCCGCTCGCGCGCGAGGTATCCGGCCAGCGCCACGCGCCAGTCCGGCAGCCTGATCCCGTGGGCCCGTGCCCGACCCAGGTCGAGCACGCTGTTCAGCGGGCGGGGCGCGGCGCCGGGCCGATCGGCGAAGTAGTCCGCCGTGGTCGTGTCGGTGACGGCGAGGTCGGCGCGGCCCACGGCGGCGAACACCGCACGGGCGACATCGGCCCAGGACGCGGGCTCGCCGGAGTTCGTCAGGTGGTAGGTGCCGGGCGGGGCGGCGCCGGTCAGCAGGTCGACGATCCCGGCGGCCAGGTCCGTCGCGAACGTCGGGCGGCCGATCTGGTCGGCGACGACCGTCGGCGCGATCCCGCGCGCCGCCAGGCCGAGCATCGTGCGCACGAAGTTGCGGCCCTCACCGACCACCCAGGTCGGCCGCACCACGTAGTGGCCGGGCACGGTGGCCACCGCCAGGTCGCCCGCGGCCTTCGTCGCGCCGTACACCGACAGCGGCGCCGGCGGGTCGTCCTCCCGGTACGGCGCGGTGCTCCGCCCGTCGAAGACGTACTCGCTCGACAGGTGCACGAGGGTGAACCCGTGCCGGTGCGCCAGCCCGGCCAGCACCGACGGTCCCGTGGCGTTGGCGCGCCACGCGGCGACCCGGCCGTCCGGTGTCTGCGCGCCGTCGACGTCGGTGTACGCGCCGGCGTTGAGCACCACGTCGTAGGCGGACCAGTCGAGGTCGGCGTCGGCCGCCGTCGCGATGTCGAGCGCCGCTCGGGGCAGCGCGTCGGCGTGCGGGAG
>DATMJT010000379.1:0-13730 GCA_035553735.1 Pilimelia sp. | reverse complement strand
GTGCGGCGCCCGGCCGCCCCGGCTCCACCAAGCCCGCGCGGGTCAGCCGACGCGCCTCCAGCAGCGTCGCGAAGGTGTCGCGGCCGAGCACCCTGGCCAGGTCCGCCGGGGTGCGGCGGCGGTCGGCGTTGACCACGATCTCCCACTGCAGGGCGGTGAGCGCCACCTGCTGGCCGGGCAGCCGGCGCGCGGGCACCACCGCATGGCTGTCCACCCTGGAGTCGGCGCAGGCGTCGGCCAGCAACCGGCGCCGGCGGTCCACCTCGGCGCCCACCGCGTCCAGGCCCAGCTCCACCAGCGGCCCCAGCGCGTGCCCCGCGCCCACCTCGAAGTGCACCTCACCATCGAGGTCGAACAGGAAGTGTGCGGCCCCGTACAGCGCGGTGAGCACCACCACCTCCAGCTCGGCCGGCGTCACCAGTCCCTGCTGCAGCAGCACCTCGCCCACCTGGCGGTTCGCGCGCCCCGCGGCGACGGCGGCCCGCCAGGCCTCCGCGGGCAGCCGCCCGGACGCGGTGAGCAGCCGGTCCACCCCGCAGGCGGACGGGCACTCCGCGTACGAAATCCGCCCGCCGGTGAGGTAGACCGAGCCACCCGGCGGGTCCAGCACGCGCAGCGCGCCGGTGGCGCCGGCCGCACACCAGGGCTCCAGCGCGTGGCGGACACAGGGGTACGGGGGCGCGTGTGCAGGGGCGGTCACGGTGGGCCTCTCGTTGAGCGCGGGGAACCGGCGGTGTTTCAGTCGGCGACGAGTTCCTCGACGGCGGCGCGCACCCGGCGCTGCGTCATCGCAAGGTTGCCTCGCGTGCGGTCCAGCCACACGTAGAGCGCGAGGGGGGCGTCCCACCGGCCCGTGACGAAGTGCACCAGGTGGTAGCCGTTTCCCGCGGTGACCACCAGGTCGTCCACGCGCCCGAGCTGGCCGGGGGCGATGAACCCGGCGCCGGTCAGCATCGCGCACACCACCCGCGCGACGCCGGCGGTGGTCACCTGATGATCATCGCTCGGTGCGTGGCCCGCGGAGCGGATCGCCAGACCGCTGGCGTAGTCGACCAGCGCGGCGCCGAGCGCGCCCCGGATTGCCATGACCTGCCGGAGGCAATCCTCAGTGTCGAGCACCATCGCTCTCCCGAGAACCGTGCAGCTGCGGACACCTGCCACCGCCCTGCGCACCGGCCTGCACGCGAACGGGCCCTAACTTTCCGCCTCAGCGAGGTTACAACGAGCGATCGGCCCGGCGCTCCCCCCGGAGCCGCCCCGATCGGGCCGCATCTGCTGCCCGATCGGGGGTTGCCTCCATCGACGTGCACCGCTAGACACGACGCCGCCGCGGGCGCCGCGGTGGCCCGGTCAGCCCTTCACGCAGACGACCTGCCGGAGGTGGGCGACCACCTCGACGAGATCCTCCTGCGCGGCCATCACCGCCGTGATGTCCTTGTACGCCGCGGGGATCTCGTCCACCACCCCGGCGTCCTTGCGGCACTCCACGCCGGCGGTCTGGGCGGCCAGGTCCGCGACGCCGAACAGCTTCTTGGCCCGCGCCCGCGACATCCGCCGACCGGCGCCGTGCGACGCCGAGCAGTACGCGTCCGGGTGCCCCCGGCCGTGCACGATGTACGACCCGGTGCCCATCGACCCCGGGATGATGCCCAGCTCCCCGCTGCCGGCCCGGATGGCGCCCTTGCGGGTGACCAGCAGCTCCACGCCGTCGTAGGTCTCCTCGGACACATAGTTGTGGTGGCACGAGATCGGCTCGCCGAAGCTCACCCGCGGGAACCGGTCACGCACCACCTGGCACAGCAGCGCCAGCATCACGGCGCGGTTGCGGCGCGCGTACTCCTGCGCCCACCACAGGTCGTGCCGGTAGGCGGCCATCTGCGGCGTGCCCGCCACGAACACGGCCAGGTCCCGGTCCGGCAGGTCGGCGTTGTGCGGCAGCGCCCGGGCCACCGCCATGTGCCGCTCGGCCAGCTCCTTGCCGATGTTGCGCGAGCCGGAGTGCAGCATCAGCCACACCCGGCCCGCCTCGGCGCCGCCCTGCTCCAGGCAGACCTCGATGAAGTGGTTTCCGCCGCCCAGCGTGCCCAGCTGGCGGCGGGCCCGGTCGTCCAGCGACGCCACGCCGGGGTGCAGCTCCCCGAAGGCGCGCCAGAAGGCGTCCCAGCCGGCCTGCTCCAGGCCGCGCACCCGGCGCGGGTCCACGGGCTGGTCCCGCTGGGCGAACCCGACCGGGATCGCGTCCTCGATCGCCCGGCGCAGCGGGCCCAGGTCGTCGGGCAGGTCCGCGGCGGACAGCGAGGTGCGCACCGCCGCCATTCCGCAGCCGATGTCCACCCCGACCGCGGCGGGCGAGACCGCCTGCCTCATCGCGATCACCGAGCCGACGGTGGCGCCCTTGCCGAAGTGCACGTCCGGCATCACCGCGACGCCCTGGACCCAGGGCAGCGCGCCGACGTTGCGCAGCTGCCGGGCCGCCTCGGGCTCGATGCCGTACGGGTCGGTCCAGACCCGCACCGGCGCGCGGGTGCCGGGCAGCAGCGTGAATCCCATGGGTGCCTCCTCGCACACGCGCCGACGCGGTCGGCGCGGCCACCGGCACCTGGCGCCGGCGGCCAGCAGACCGTACGGGTGTCCGGCGGGCCCGGCAAGGCGTTTGCCGGCGCCGCCCCATTCTATTTGGCCCGGTTTGCTAAGTCGGCGGGCGACCGCGGCGATCTAGGCCGTAGCGGCGGCACACGGCAGGCGACGGGTCGAGGAGGGGACCGGACTGGTGGACGGCGGACCCCACGACCCACACCCCGTGTCCTGGTGGGCCGAGTTGCTGGGCAGCTCGCCCCGGTTCGACGCCGCGTTCATGCTCGACGAGCTCTCCGGTGCGCTGGTCCCGCGGATCGCCAACCCCATGGTCCGGCGCGAGGTGGCGCTCGCCGTCGCCAAGGTGCACCAGCACCTCGTCCGGCCCGGGCACGCGGAGCTCGCCGAGGACGCCGGGGCGGCCAGGCAACGGCTCCGCGCGACCCTCGCCCGGGTGCACACGCAGCGCGCCGAAGTGGTCCACGCGGACGTGGTCGCCCACGCCGTGTGCGGGGACTACCCCGCGGCGGCCGCGGGCGCCGAGCCGCTGCTCGGCTGGTCGCCGACCCTGGAGCTGGGCCTCACCGCGCTGCGGCTGGAGACCTTCGACGCCGAGCTCACGATCACCATGCTGGACGCGGGGCGCCTACCCGCCGACGCGGTGCGGGCGGGCCGGCTGATGGGCCGCTACCAGTGGTGGCCCGGCTGGCTGCGCACGATCGCCGTGCGCCGCGCGCTGGCCGGCACCCTGACCCGGGAGGCGATCACGGCCCTGGAGCAGTGCGGGTACGCCGCCCTCACCCCGGCCCAGGCCCGCGTCGCCACGGACCTGCTCGGCGGGGACCCGGCCGCGGTGGCGGCCGCGGCGCTGCGGCTGCACGACGCCGGCGCGCACCAGGCCGCCGAGGACCTGCGCCGCGGCGGGCTCACCGCGGTAGCGTTGGCGGCCCGGCTCATCTCCCTGTGAGCGTCCTCAACCCGCGTTGCGGGTCCCGGTCCGCCGGGCACCGCCGAGGCGGCCGGGCCCCCCGGAGCGGGAGTCTGCGCCGGAGCCGGTCGTCCCGGCCCCTCCGCGGGCTCCGCCGGGCGCCGCCGGGCTGCGCGGTGCCGGCAGCCGGGCGAGCCGCTGCGCCAAACGCGCGGCGTCCCGCTGGGCCTGGTCGCCGCAGCAGTTGTTCATCAGCACGTGCAGCTCGCCGGCCTGGTCGGACAGCTCGCGCAGCAGCTCGGCCCACCGGTCCAGCTCCAGGTCGCCGTAGGCGTACCGAAACTTCTCCTGCTTGTCGCCGGTGTGCCACTGCGTGCTGTGGCCGTGGAAGCGCACCATCGCCCGGTCGGAGGTGGCCACGAGCACCGGCGGGACCGACGACGGGTGCCCCTGCGGCATGTCCACGCAGACCAGCGTCGCGTCCTGTCGGCGCAGGAGGTCCAGGGTCTCCAGGATGGTGTCGTCGCGGAACCAGGAGCCGTGGCGCAGCTCGACCGCCACGCGCAGCGGGCGGCACCGGCGGACGGTGTCGGTGATCCGGCGCCTGCCGGCGTCGCCGTGCACCAGCCAGGGCGGGAACTGCAGCAGCACCACACCGAGCTTGCCGGCCTCGACGAGGGGTCGCAGCGTCGAGTGGAAACGCTCCCACAGGGCGTCGTACGCCGACTCCGGCAGGTCCCTGCGGCGCAGCCCCACGGCACCGACCCGGTCGGCCGCCGGCCGCAGGTCCGCCGGCAGGGTGCCGGCCGGCGTCGGGTGCCCGGTGAACAGCCGGTACGCCTTGACGTTGAAGGTGAAGTCGGGCGGCGTGCGCTCCACCCACGCGGCCACGGTCTCCACCGACGGCAGCGCGTAGTAGGTGGTGTCCACCTCCACGAGCGGGAAGCGCTCGGCGTAGTAGGCGAGCCGACCCGCCGGGGTGTTGACCGACCGCGGGTACCAGCCCGAGGACAGCAGCAGGCGGTCCGCCCAGCCGGAGGTGCCCACCTTGATAACGCCCATACCGTCGAGTTCACCGCGAGCGGGCATCATCCGCAACCGCAGCAGCAAACCGGACAGCGCCCGACCTCCGCCGGCGCGGACCCGCCGGGCGGCCGCGGCAGCGGGACGGCGCAACGGGGCTGCGGCGGCGCGGCGTGACCCCGGCCCGGCGCGACCCCTTGCGGCGCGAGCCCGGCGCGGCGCGGCGGCACCCTGGCGGAGCCGCGGCAGTATGGTGGACCTGCCGGTGGGCGTCCCGCGCCGGCGCGGACGCCGCAGCGGCGGTGGAGTCGCGGCAGTGACGCCGGATGCGGCAAGGACGCGGCAGTGGCCGTGGCGAACCGTGCGGCTGCGGCAACGCCTGCGATGGACGTACGGAGCGGATGCGGCTGATGGTGATCGGCGGTGCGCTGGCCTTCGGCGCGGTCCTGGGCTGGTGGCTGCTGGGCCGCCCGCTGGCGCGGACCGACGCCTGGCTGCCGCTCTGCCTGGCCGCCGCGGCCGGCGCGACGGCGTACGCCCACCGCGGCGCCGCCGGACTGGCGCCCACCGGGCTCGGGCTGCTGGTCGGCGCCGCGGCGCACGCGCTGTGGCGCTGGTCGGCGCGCGTGGCCACCCACCGCGCCGCCGCCGACCGCGCCGGGGCCGGGACGGAACCCGCGGTGACCGCCCGGCCCGGGGCGGCGACCGCGGCCGGCGATTCAGCGGCCGTCCGGCCCGGAGCGAGGGAGCTGCCATGACGATGCTGCAGTGGGGCGCGTTCGCGTTCGGCGCCGTGCTCGGCTGGTTCACCTCCGTGGTCAACCGGCACCGCACGGAGGTCAGGATCGCCGACGTGGCCAGCATCGTCGGGGCCCTCGGCGGCGCCGCCGTGCTGGCCCTCTTCCCGGCCGAGACCGACCTGTTCGCCGCGTACGGCCTGGGGCTGGCCACCGGCTTCTTCGGCTACTTCGTGCTGCTGGTGCTGCTGGTGCTGAGCCAGCGCGGCTGGACGATGGCCTGGTTCCTCGACGGGCGCCGGCCGCCGCTGGAGGGCCGGCTGCCGTCCGACGGCAGCCGGCCGATGGGTGACGGGCGGGTGGCGCTGCACGGCCAGCCGGGCCCCGCCGCCGCGCCGGGGATGGAGCCGGCGCCACGCGACGCGGGCATCCGACTGCACGGTTGACCGGTCGGTCGGCACGTCCGCGGATCCGCCGGCCGCCGCGGCCGGGTCGCGCCGGGTCGGTCCCGCCGCCGCGCCGGGCCGGGCGCCGCACCGCCGCGTCACGCCGGGCGCGCCGCACCGGCCAGGCGCAGGTGCGGCGAGGCGTAGACCACGTAGATCAACCCGAGTGGGTTGCCGGCGGCGAGCAGTTCCAAGCGCGCGCCGCGCACCGCCGCGGCGAGCGTCTGCCGCCGGTTGACGAACCGGTCCAGCACCGCGCGGCCGAAGTCCTCGGCCAGCGCCTCGTAGGTGACGATCTCCGTGCCGATCACCCCGGAGGCCCGGGCCCGCCGGACGAAGGCGTCCACGAAGGACATGGCGTAGCGCGGCTCCACCGCGGCCGTGCGGCAGCCGTTGAGGAGCACCAGCGGGCGCCCCTGCGGCCAGTACAGCCGCCCGTCGGCCAGCTGCACGAAGCTGATGCCGCGGGCGTCGGGTGGGCCGACCAGCAACGCCGGCTCGCCGTCCACGACCGCGCCGTGGCAGAAGAAGTAGACCAGGTGGGCCGGCGGGGTGTCGGCGCCGAGCGCGTCCAGCAGCGCCTCCCGGTCGGCGAACAGCCGGGACTCACGGTCGCCCAGCCGGCGCACCCACTCCGGGTGCGGACCGTCGAACTCCCGCGAGATGCCCACCACGCAGTGCGGCCGGTCGCCGCAGCGGATCTCGTGGCCGCCGCCGGTGAGCTGCCCCGGACCGACCTCGCCGCGGGTGACCGGCAGCGCCGACTGCGGCAGCCCCAGCTCGTGCCGGTAGCCCCAGAACCCGCCGGGGCAGACCACCGCCCGGTCGTCGTAGGCCGGGCACGCGCCCCGGAAGCACGGCTGCTCGGCCAGGTCCCCGCCGTGGCGCAGGGCCTCCGCCGCGGTCGGGCACAGTCGCAGGTCCAGCCCCTGGTCGAGCGGGTAGTCGTAGAACAGCGCGGCGGGTACCACCAGCCGGGAGCTGGCCTTGCCGGCGACCTCCACGACCCCGGGGCAGCGCAGGTGCTCGGCCAGCCGGCGGATCGGCGCCTGCGCGGCCGGGGCCTGCTGGGCCGCCTCGGCCAGCTCACCGCCGATCGTGGTCCACAGCACGTAGCCGGTGACGGCCAGGCGGACCAGGTCCCGCGCCCAGTCGACCGGCACCGCCCGGTCGTACCGGAACGGCGTACCGGGCCGGTGCTCCCCCGGCTCGCCCCAGCTGGCCTGGCGCAGCGCGTCCCGGGCGCGGGTGACCAGGTCCTGCAGCTCGCCCTCGCCGAGCACCGCCTCGCCCTTGAGCTCCGCCGCCGGTCCGCCGCCCCCCGCGAGGAACCGGAAGCCGTGGGTGCCCCCGCCGTTGTCGTTGACGAACACCGACAGCGTCACGGGCGGGATCGCGGCCAGCTCCGCCTGCTGGTCCAGCCGGACGTCCGCCGCGTAGTCCAGCGTGGACACGCAGGCGCCCGGTCCGGGCGGGCCGACGTCCAGCTCCACGAGCCGCGACTGCAGCAGCGTGCCGTTGCCGTAGAGGCTGCACCGCAGGCGGTGCCGGCCCGCGCGGTGCGGGGTGCGGATCGGGAAGTACAGCCGTTGGCCACCCGCCGGGCGGCCGTCCGGCTGCCGGTGCACGACCACCACGCCGTCGCCGCCCAGCACCAGCTCGCCCCGGTCGGCCCCTGCAGCGGGGAGGATCTCGTCGGGGTAACCGAACAGGGCGACCGTCAGCCGGGTGCCCGGCGCGGCGTCGGCCGGCAGCCGCAGCCGGCCCGGCGCCGCCTCCAGGGAGCCCGGCACCGGCCGCCCCACCTGGAACCAGAACAGGTACGGGGTGTCCGGGGCCAGCCGGCGGTCCGGCGGAAGCGGCCGGGTCGGCGCCGCCGGGTCGGCCACCCCGGTACTCACCCAGCGGGGCGGCTGCCGACGCACCGCGGGGCGGGCGGCCACGCGAGCGGGCGGCTCGGCGCGCGGCTGCCGCTCCTCCGCCCCGGGCCGGGCCGCGCGGCGGCCCGGGGTCGCCGGGCCGGATCGGTTGCCCGGCCGCGCCGCCGGGACGCCCCGGGGCCACGCGCCCGGCGGTCCGCCGCCGGGCGGCGGGGGCGCGGCCTGGCCCGGCGCCCCACCATCGGGCGGCTGCGGCACGGGCGCACCGGACCGGCGGCCGGGACGTCCGCCGGGCGGCGGGGCGTGGCTGTCGACGCGCGGCGGGGCGTGGCCGTCGACGCGCGGCGGATGCTCCCCGGCTGGTCCGGCCGCGTCCGGGTAGCGGCTCAGGATGTCCTCCACCGCGCGGGCGCACAGGGCGGCGAGGGCGTCGGCCGGCAGCCCGGCCGCGGCCCGCCGCAGCCGCGGCACCGCCGGGTGCGCTGCCGCCACCTCCGCGGCCACCGACGGCCAGCGCGCCGCCCGCGCCACCAGGTGATGCACATGGGCCTGCCACGGCGGGGCCAGCCGGTGCGGCGCGAGGTCCGCCAGCAGCCGGTCGGCCCGCAGGTACGGCGCGACGCGGGCGCACAGCGCGGCCACGTACCAGCCGTCGCCGCACCGGGCGGCGTCGCGCACGGCGACCAGGGCCGCGTCCGCCGCCGCCCTGGCAGCCGCCCCGGTCAGCGTGGGCAGCAGGTACGCCGCCTCCACCGGGGTGAGGCGGCCGGCGGCCGGCGCGTCCGCGGGGTCGAAGCCGGCCGGCACCCGGTAGGCGCGTTCCGCGGCCGAACCGGCCCCGCGGGCGCCCAGCACCTCCTCGACGGCCTCCGCGATGACCGGCCAGCCGGCCGGCGGGGCGGCCCGGCCGGCGCGGGCGGCGGCGCGGCGCACCGCGGGCAGTCCGGTGTGGTCGAGGTGCCCCGCCAGCCAGCCCAGCAGCGTCGGCTCGGGGGCGCCGGGGCGGGCCCGCGCGCCGGAGCCGTACAGCAGCCGGGCCACGTCGGCCAGCCGATCCGCCACCGCGTCTCCCTCCGTCGGCGTCCGGTGTCCGGTGAGGCCCATCCCACCACGGGTCCGGTGCCGGCCGCTGGCAGGCGGCGAGTCCCGGAGGGTCGGCGCGGGCCCGGACCCGGGGCGCTGGTGCAGACTGGATCCAGTGTGCTCGTCGGTGCGCCCGAGCGGGTGCGGAGGGAGATGCCGCGATGAACCAGCTCTCGGAGCCCGCACCGCCGCACCGGCGGGGCGGCGGGGCGCCCCGGGGCGCCGAGCGGCCCGTCCGGGCCGTACGGGCCGGCGTCGTGGGGGCGTACTTCTCCATCGCGGCCGTGGTCGCCGTGGTGTGGCTGGCGGGCTGCGCCCGACCGGCGGAGCCCGGGGCGCCGGGCGCGGGCGCCTCCGGCGCCCCGACCTCGCCGCCGGGCGGCGCCGGGCCGACCCCCACGCCGCCGTTCGGCGGGTGCGGCGACGCGGTCCCGGCGGCGTTCCACACAGCGGGACCGGTGCGGATGGTCTCCGGGCTGCCCGCCCGGGCGCCGGCGCGGCACGGCAACCAGCTCCGCGGCGTGGTCACCCTCACCAACCAGGGCGCGGCGGCGGTGACCGGGACGACGTCGGTCCAGCCGGAGATCTGGGTGGTGCGTCAGGGCCGGGTCGTGGCGACGCCCGCGGCGATGCGGTTGGTCGCGGTGCGGCTGGACCTGGCGCCCGGGGAGAGCCGCGACTTCGACACGATGGTCAACCTTGGCCGCTGCGTGCCGGGCGACCGGCCCACGGGCGATCCGGGCGCGGCGACGCCCCTGCCGCCGGGCGCCTACGAGCTGTACGCGGTCCAGGTCATCACGCCCGCCCTGGACTCCGGCAGGCCGGCCAGCCCGGCGGCGGCGGTCCTGGCCCGGGGTGGGCCGTGGCCGCTGACCATCGGCTAGCGCCGGGCGCCGGGGGCGCGGGCCGGCGCGGAGAATCCACCGTGGACGTTACGGGTTCCTCGCGGACTCGACGCACCCATCCGCGCCGCGGCTTCCTCGCGGGTGCCGCTGCCCCACCGGAGGTCGCGGCTCGACCGGAGTCGCAGCTCCACCGTGGACCCGGTTGGTGCCGCCGGCCCGCCCGGGGCCGCGGCTCCCCGGTGAACCCGGCGCGGGTGCCGCCGGTCCACCGGGGAGCCGGCCGTGGCCGGACGGGCACCGCCCGGCCACGACCGGCGGCCCTGGCACCGGTGTGACCGGCGGCAGCCCTGGCCGCCGGTCACCGGCTCAGGGGATCACGAGAGAGACCCCGAAGTGGTTGGCCACGGTGTTCCAGCGCTCGGCGTATCCGGTCGATCCGGAGACCGCGATGACGATGCCCCGGGCGTGGACGCCGTTGGAGGCCGGCAGGTAGAAGGGCGACCCGGAATCACCGGGCCGGGGCGCCGAGGCACCGCCGCTGAACGCGATGAGGCTCGTGGTGCAGCCGGCCGCGTCACAGAACTGGGCGCTGAGGCTGGTCACGGTGTGGTTGCACGACTCCGCTCCGGTCGTCTGCCCGTTGAAGCAGTAACCGGTGAAGCCGACCACCGGGTCCGCGGCCCCGATCTGCGGGCTGCCGGTGGAGATGGTGTTGCCGCGGTAGACCTGGGTGCCGTAGGAGGCGCCGCCGATCAGCTCAAGGTCCCAGGTGGGGAACGGTGCCCGGTTCACGACCGTGCCCATCGTGTAGGTACCGGCGCCCGAACGCACCGTGGCGCCCTGGGCGAAGCAGTGCCCGGCGGTGACCAGGAAGCGCGTGTTCGCGGCGTTCTTCACGATGAACCCCGCGGTGCAGGTGCCGCCCCCGCTGGTCACGGTCGCGGCGCCCCAGTGCGGTGGCGGGTCGTCGTACCGGTTCGTGCGGCCGCTGAAGCCAGCCCGGTACGACACCGCCGCGCCGAACTCGCGCAGCAGCGGGCTGACCACCCCGGCGGGTGCGTTGGTCTCGACAACCGTGACACCCTGCCGCGGTTCGGTGTAGAAGCCGTACGCATACTGCTTGGCCTGCGGGTGCCAGGCGCGCTGCGTGATGCGACTCTGGATGCGGTCCAGGGTCGCCTTGGTCACGTTCCGCTTCTCGACCCGGACGCTGAGCCCGGGCACGGCAACGTCGGTCGGGGCCAGCCCGCTGCCGGCGCCGGACTTCGGCACGGCGACCACGGCCTGCCCGGTCGCGGCGTCGTAGTAGGTGCCCAGTGCCGACTTCTTGGCCGCGCGGGCGTTGAGGGCCTGCAGGGCGGCCTCGGTGTCCAGTCGCTGGACGTCGGCGGCGCTGGGCTTGGCGGGCGCGGCCGGCGGCGGCTTCGGCGGGGCCGCGGACGCCGGCGAGGCGGGGGCCAGGAGGCCGAATGCCGCGACCGGCGCGAGGACGGACAGGAAGGTGGCTGACAAGGACTTCGAACGTCGTCTCATGGACGCTCTCCCCTTGGGTCATGACCGGGGCGGGGCCCGGTGCCCCAGCGCTCCTCAGGGCGCTGTAGGCCAACCCAACATCTGCCGGGACATCAACTCAACCACTGTGTCGTCTTCCGGCCACCAGCCCGCGGTGGGCGGTCGGCAACGCTGCCTGACCGCCCACCGTGGACCCGGCGCGCCGGGATGCGGATCGCTCAGTAGCGGTACCGCGCGACCAGGGTCTGCAGCTGGCCGCTGAGTTCGGACAGCGTGCTGGCGGCCCGCTCCGTCTCGCCGATGCCGTTGGTGGTCTCCCCCGCGGCCGTGGCCACGTCGGTGATCGCCACCGCGATGGCGCTGCTGCCGCCCGCCGCCTCGCCCAGGCTGCGGCCCATCTCGTCCGAGGTGGCCGCCTGCTCCTCCACCGCGGAGGCGATGGCCGTCTGGATGCCGTTGATCCGGTTGATGATCTCGCCGATCTCGGCGATGGCGCCGACGGCGCTGCCGGTGTCGGCCTGGATCGCCTTGATCCGCTCGGCAATGTCCTCAGTGGCCTTGGCGGTCTCCTGGGCCAGCTCCTTGACCTCGCCGGCGACCACGGCGAAGCCCTTGCCCATCTCGCCCGCCCGGGCCGCCTCGATGGTGGCGTTCAGGGCCAGCAGATTGGTCTGCTCGGCGATCGAGGTGATGACCTTCAGGACGTTGCCGATCTCCGCCGAGGAGTCGCCGAGCTTGGCGACGATCTCGTTGGTCGACCGCGCGGCCGTCACCGCCTCCGCGCCGACCTGGGCCGCCTCGGTGGCGTTGCGGGTGATGTCGCGGATCGACGCGCCCATCTCCACCGCCGCCGCCGAGACCGTCTCCACGTTGCGCGACACCTGGGCCGCCGTGGTGGTCACGTCGTCGGCGCGCTGCGCCGTGGACCGGGCCGCCAGGGACAGCCGCTCGTTCGTGCCGGCCAGGGTGTGCGACGACTCGGACAGCGAGGTGGCCGAGCGCGCCACGGCGGCGACCAGGGTGCGGATCTCTCCCAGGGCGCGGCGCAGCGCCTCGGCCATCCGACCGATCTCGTCCTGCCCGGTGACCGGGATGTCCTGGGTGAGGTCGCCGCGGGCCACGCCCTCGATGGACTCCACCAGCGCCGCGACCGGGCGGCGCACGCTGCGGGCCACCCACCAGCCGAGCAGCAGCGCCAGCAGCGCACCCAGCAGCAGGCCGACGATGGTCAGCTGCCGGGAGTGGGCCGCCTCCTCGGCGATGGCCTGCTGCTGGGCGGCGGCGTCGTCGCGCAGCATCTTCGCCACCTCGCTGAACTCGTTCCAGGTCTTGCCGCCGTACTCGCGTGCCCGGTTGTCCCACCGGATCTCCGCGTCCCGGTCGCCGGCCTTGCTGGCCGCCATCCGGTTGTTGTGCGCCTCGATGAAGGTGGCCCGGTCGGCGATCAGCCGGTCGATGGCCGGACGCAGGTCGGCCGGGGCCGTGTCCTGCAGGCGGGTGAACGCCTCCTGGGTCTCGGCGTTGTAGCGCTCGACCTCGGCGGTGAGCGCCTTGATCTGCTCGGGGGCCTTCACGTTCTCCATCACCAGGCCGGAGAGCACCTGGTGCAGGTGGGTCGCCTGCGCCGAGCGCAGCTCGTCCAGCGGCACCACGTCGCGTACCGCCATGGCGGTCGCCCGGTCCTTGAGCTTGCCCTGCTGGTAGTCGTTGAACACCCCTAGCCCGACCATGACGGCGACGACCGCGAGGAACGCGGTGATCAGCCGTGCCTGCAGGCTACGGCCCAGTAGACCGAACCACCCCTGAACGGACATGTAGGTACCTCTCCAGCGAGCAGACATGAGGGAACGCTCTCGGGGTATCGACTCGGGCCCAGGCCCCTTGAGGCTTTCCGGCACCCGGCCTGTCGACTGGAAGTGACGCTCCGAACACCTGGCGTCGCAGGTGGCGGCGCGGCGGCGACGTGCCGCATGTCCTACGGCCGCCGGTGCGCGCACACCGTCGCCACTGCGGCGCGTCGGGGGCGCGGGCGGCCGACAGTGGAGGTCCGCCGGCCCCGGACACCCGCCCGATGCCGCCGTCGGGCGCGGTCCTCTTCGGATCCCGGCTACGCGCGGCGGTCCTCGTTCGTCCGCCACGGCGCCAGCGCGCCGGCTGCCGCGGGCGGAAGACCGAGTGGGCGGCGACCGGCAGCGCTCGCCGTCACCGGAGCAGGGCCGGCCGAAGTGCCCCCGTCGCGCCGTTCGGGTCCGGGCACGGCGCGCACTCCGACCGACCGGACCCGGTGGCGCGACCCACCGCCCGATGCTGGCACGGAGCACCGCTCTGGGTCAAGATTGGTGCTCCGGCTGCGGGGCGTCCGGCACGGCTCGGCGCAGCGCCGCCGGTCCAGGTGCGACGTCGTCCTCGGGCCGGTCCACCGTGGCCCCCGCCGGAATCCCCCGTGCCGGGTGAGCCGGTACGCGGTACCGGCCGCCTACGGTCGGGGGGACGCGGGCATCGCTGCACACTCCGTCAGCAGGCGCGAGGCGGCACCGCCGCCGGACGCCCAGGTCCGGTCCGGCGACGGCGCCGCCGGGACCGGCCTGTCGGACAGGTCTGACGACGGTGCCCAGCCCGGTGCCTACCGGGGAGGCCCGGGGCGTCAGCGGCTCGGGAGCCGAGTGGTGCCACCGGCTCCCGAGCCTCGCCGCCACCACCCC
>DATMJT010000378.1:0-12288 GCA_035553735.1 Pilimelia sp. | reverse complement strand
CGCGGGCGGGGGGTCCTGGTCCTGCCGTGCGGCGGGCAGGGCGTCCGGGCTCCGCCGTGCGCCCGGCGGGGTGTCGGCCCGGTCGGCCCGGGCCGCGGAGGCGGGCGCCGCCCGCAGCGGGTAGCCGTACCGGCCTAGCAGCGGGGCACAGACCGCGCCCACCAGGCGCCGCTGCGCCGCGGGCAGCGCGTCGAGCCAGGCGTCGTCGCGGCGCAGCGGCACCCGCCCGGTGGTGAACCGCATGGGGTTGCCGGCCGCGCTGTGGCCGGCGCCCAGCTCCACCACGGCGTCACCGAGGAAGGACAGCGCGTCGGGGGCCAGCTCCAGCCCGGCGAAGCCGGCCAGGGCGCGGACCGAGCCGGCCGGGTCGGCCAGGAAGCTCTCGTACCGGATGCGCCGCAGCGGCACGTCGCGCCGGGCGAGCAGGTCGAAGGCCGCGTTGTGCGCCGTCCACAGCAGCGCCGAGCGGGTCGGTGAGTAGCGGGTCATGGTGTCGGCGCCGTCGGTCTCCGGCCGGGCCACGGTCTTGGTCCACGAGTACGCGACCCCGCGCGGGTCGCGTACCACGTGCACCACCCGCAGGTCGACGGGCTCGGCGGCCCAGCGCAGGCAGTGCGCCAGCGCGCTGTGCTTGGACGAGTCCACCAGCACCGCCGCCCCGGTCAGCCGCGCCGCCGCCCGGTAGACGGCGGTGTAGTAGCCGGCGTACTCGACGACGTCGGCGCGCATGGCCGCCGGTAGCCTCGCCGACGCCAGGCGCGGGATGTGCCGCGTGCGCTCCACGGCCGCCTGCAGGCGCAGCACCCGCGCCACGTCGAGGCGGTCCCAGCCGCCGAATGCCTCCTCGCCGACCCGGGTCCAGAACGGACAGGTCGAGAAGCGTACGCCGCAGCCGCAGCGCTCGTCGGCGCGGACGTCGCGCTGCCAGAGGTGGACCACCTCGCCGAGCGCGTGGCAGCCGGGCACCTCGCCGAGAACCCGTTCGAGCAGGGTGGTGCCGCTTCGGCCCAGTCCGCCGAGGAAGAGTACCCGTGCCACTTTCCTCACCTTCGCTCGTTTCCGTTGACATAACGAGCGATCAACGGTGGAGAGTATGGTTCTGTCGCTGCGGACGACGCACGAGCGGGTGGTCGTCGACGGGGTGGGGATCGACGCCTGCACGGAACAGCAGGTGGTGGCCGTCGTCCGGAGGGCCCTGGACCGGGGCGTCGGTGGACGGATCATCACCCCCAACGTGGACATCCTGCGTCAGGCGCGCACCGACGGGGAGGTGCGCGGCTACCTGACCGACGCCTCGCTCGTGGTCGCCGACGGCATGCCGCTGGTCTGGGCCGCCCGGCTCGCCGGCACGCCGCTGCCGCAGCGGGTGGCCGGCGCCGCTCTGGTGTGGTCGCTGGCCCGGGGTCTGGCCGGCGACGGCAGGTCGGTCTACGTGCTCGGCGGCGAGCCGGCCGCGGCGGGGCCCGACGGTGCGGCGTGCGCGGCGCACCGGCTCGCCGCGGCGGCGCCCGGGCTGCGGATCGCGGGCACGCACAGCCCGGCGTACGGGTTCGAGCGCGACCCGGCCGCGTACGCGCAGGTCCGTGCCCGGGTGGTCGACAGCCGTCCGGACCTCGTCTATGTCGGGCTCGGCTTCCCCAAGCAGGAGCGGGTCATTTCAGCGCTGCGCGCCGACCTGCCGGGCGCCTGGTTCCTCGGCTGCGGCATGGCGGTCAACTTCGTGGCCGGGCAGCGCGCCCGGGCGCCGGAGTGGATGCAGCGGGCCGGCCTGGAGTGGGCGCACCGGCTGGCCAGCGAACCGCGCCGGCTGGCCAGCCGGTACGTGCGGCACGACGCCCCGTACGCGCTGCGGCTACTCGCCCGGGCCGCCCTCACCCGGGGGCGCCGCTGACCTCCGCGGGGCCGCCGCCGGGTCGGCACCCGGGCCCGGCCCGCGGGGTCCGGGCGTGGGTGCCGGCGGACCGGAGCGCGCCGCGCCGCGCGGGTTGAAGTACGGGTCGCGGGTCAGCTCCCGGAACGCCTCGAACGCCGCCCGGTCATGGGCGAGCCGGAACTGCTGGTGCGGCGGGTTCCCGTCGGGGTCGGACTCGAAGTAGCAGACAGCCTTGATCTGCGGGTTGGCCTTGAACACCCGGGCGGCGTCCCGAAGCCAGTCGGCCCGCCGCGCCGGACCCCAGGCCCGGGCCACCCCGAACTCGCCGACGATGATGGGCTTGGGTCGGGCCGCTGCCCAGCTCAGGAACGGCGCCAGCAGATCGCCGAGCGGCTGGAACCGGGTGCCGGCGTACACGTCGACGCACACCCAGTCGACGTCCGCGTCACCGGGGTAGAAGTCCGGCGCCTCGCCGCGCGCGAAGCCCTCGGCGGTGGGGCACCACACCCAGGACGCGTTGCGCACCCCCTCCTCGGCGAAGAGCCGCCGGACGTGGCGCCAGGCGTCGATGAAGTCGGCGGCCGACCACATGGTCGCGCGCAGGTTGGGCCGGTCCATCTCCCAGCGGAACCGCAGCAGCACCGGACGGCGTACCGCGCGGACCCGCTGCGCCTGGGCCCGGATCAGCACGTCGTGGTGCCCGGCCACGATGGAGCGGGTGTCACCGGAGGCCCAGCTCACCATCACGGTCCGGCCGCCGTGGCCGAACGCCCGGTCGGATGTCGTGCCGAAGTCCTCCTCGAACTTGCGGTAGGTGTGCGCGATGTCCAGCCGGCGGCCCAGCGCCGCTTCGTACCCGTGCACCGCGGCCAGCCGGCCCGGCTGGTGCAGCCGGGCCGGCTTGATCCAGGCCCCCAGGTACGCGCCCCGCGCCGGCGCGGCGACCGGGCCCGAGGCGTACGGGCCGCGCCAGGTGGCCACCGGCGTCGGGCTGCGGGACGCGTCGATCGTGGGTTCGGGGGGCGGCGCCGGCGGGCGTGCCGGCGCGCAGCCGGCGACGGCCGCCAGCAGCGCCGCCGAGACCACCGCGAGGAGGGGCCGGTACGCAATCATGGCATCGGGCGGGTCGGGGCGGAGCGGGGTGGCTGGTCGGTTCCGGCCGCGCCGGCCGTGGGCACCGCCGCGGACGGCCGGGCCGCCGGTCCCCGTGCCGACGCCGCGACGCCGGCACCGGCCGGGTTCGGTCGCCGGGGAGCCGGGGCGGTCCGACGGGCCACGTACAGCACGTTGACGGCCGCGTTGCCGAACAGCCGGAACCGGGTGCACACGTCGTCCACGACCCGCACCAGCGGCCGCAACCACCGCCGCGCGTACCAGCCCTGCGGGAACAGCGTGCATCCGCGCTGCTCCACGATCGTGAAGCCGTGCCGGCTCAGCAGCTCGGCGACCTCCTCGTGGGACAGCTCGGCGAACCAGGGATCGTTGGCGCGGCGGCGGTGGCTCAGGTGGCGCAGGGAGCGCCGGTTGCCGTGGTTCTCCACGACCAGCAGGCCCGCGTCGCGGTGCGGCAGCAGCTGCGCGGCGAACGCGATCGCCCGGTCCCGCACCGCCGCGTCCACGTTGAGCAGCAACCGGAAGATCGTCACGAGCGCCGGGCGCTCGCTCTCGGCCGGGCGCGGCACCGGCCCGTCGGCCGGAACCTCGTGCAGCGTCGCGTGCCCGGCCACCTCGCTGGCCTTGGCCAGCATGGCGGCGGAGGTGTCGTACCCGTGCGCGGCCCGCACCAGGCCGTGCAGCAGGCGGATCGCCCGGCCGGTGCCGCAGGCGAAGTCGTGCTGCACCGGCCGGCGGTAGGGGAATTCGCGCCGGACCAGCCCGCGCAGGTAGGTGCGCTGCCGGCGGCTGACCGCCGTCGCGTAGCTGTCCGGCGCGTACACCACGTGCTCGTACTTCTCGGCCGCCGCCGTGTCCTGGAATACCTCGGTGTAGTCAGTGCGCACCCCTGTGCTCCTTCGTGTGTGGTGTCCCCGCCGCGGGCGGGGTCGGCTTGCGTAGCGCCCGGAAGGCGGCGAGCGCCAGCGGCCGGCGCAGCGCGGCGGCGCAGGCCAGGTACGCCGCGCCGCTCACCGCGAGGCTCACCGCGAGGCCGCCGAGGCCGCGCCCCGCCACGCCGGTCACCAGCAGCGGCAGTACGCCGTAGCAGGCCGTCGCCGCGGCGGCCGCGGCCAGCATGCCCGGGCCGAAGGGGTGTACCCGCAGGGCGAGTCCCACCTGGGCGAGCGGCAACAGGTTGTTCACCAGCACCGCCGCGGCCAGGCCCAGCGCGGCGCCCAGCGCGCCGTACCGGGGAATCAGCAGCAGGTCGAGGCCGATCATGACGGCCAGGGCGAGCGCGACGTTGTAGAGGTTCCAGGAGGTGCGGCCGCCCATGGCCAGCACCGTGTCGACCATGCCGCAACCGGTGGCCACGAGCATCGCGGCGGCCAGCACGGCGGCGGCCGCGGCTCCGCTGCGGTACTGCGGGCCGAACAGGTCCAGGTAGCGGGGGGCGAAGGCCAGCACGGTGAGGTGCAGCGGCCAGGTCACCAGGACCAGCCAGCCCGTCGCGGTCTGGTAGAGCGCGCGCGCCGCGGCCCGGTCGCCGGTGGCCAGGGCCTCGGCGAGCCGTGGCTGCACCGCCTGGGAGATGGCCTGGTTGACCGCCTGGCCGAGCAGGACGAAGCGACCGGCGACGGCGTACACCGCGGCGGCGGCCAGCCCGGCGAGCCCGGCGACGAGGAGCACGTCGACCCGCTGCAGCGCCGACTGGGCGACGCTGGCCGCGGCGCGCGGCCCGGCAAAGCGCCAGAACTGTCCGCGCAGCCGACGGCGCTCCGCCGCGGCGGTCGAGGGGGCGGCGGTCGGGGCTGCGTCGGTCGGGGCCGCGCGGTGCAGGCGCCGGAGCCGGACCGCGGCCAACCCGGCAACCGGCGCGTACGGCGCGGCGAACGCCAGCGCGTAGAGCCACAGCGGCACCGCCACCCACCGCCCGGCCACGGCCAGCGCCGCGATGCCGAGTAGCTGCGCGGCGGGCCGGGCGACCCGGTCCAGCAGCACGGTAGGGCCCATGGCCCGGTAGCCGCGGGTCGCGGCGAGCAGGGCGTCGGCCACGACCGCGGGCGGCAGCAGCACCGCGAGCGTACGCAGCTCCGCGGTACCGCCGCCCAGCCAGCCGGCCACGACCGGGGCCGTCCACCACAGCGCTGCGGCCACGACCAGGCCCGCGGCCGCCACCGGGGCGAGCCCGGTCCGCAGGCACGCGCCGAGCAGGTGGGTCTGTCCGCGGGCGCGCAGCCGCGCCGGCCAGTACACCAGGCTGGTGGGTGCGCCCAGCCGCGCCACGGTGCCCAGCAGTGCGAACGCGGCGGTGGCGGTGAAGAACGCGCCGGCCGCGCCGGGGCCCGCGGCGCGGGCCACCAGCCACGTCACGCCGAGTCCGGCCAGGCCGGCGACCACCGTCCCGGCCAGGTTCAGCGCCCCGCCGCGAGCCGTCGCCCTGGTGCCCTCGTCGGTGCCCGGGCCCGGCTCGGCGTGCCGCGGTGCTGCGGCGGGCCGGTCCGCGTCGGGTTGCTCTGCCGCGGCCGGCGGCGCGGCGGCCGGTCGCCGCGCCGCCGGCCGGGTGGGGGTCGTCACCGCCGCTGCCAACCCGGTGGGTGCCCGAGCCAGTCGGCCAGCCGCGCGTCGTGGGGCGCGTAGTGCGCGGTCAGCTCCTCCCGGACCGCCTCCGGCAGCGGGGCGGGGCGGGTCCGGGCGTTGTGCCGGGCGAAGGCCGGATAGCCGTGGTGCGGCAGGCCGAGGAAGCGCAGCACCTCGTCGTACACCGGCTCCGGGGTGGCGAAGAAGCGCTCGCTCTCCACCACGTGGATCCGCTCCCGCCCGACGTGCGCGGCGAGCCTGTCCAGATAGGACACGTACTCGCCGCGGGCCCGGTACGCGTGGTGCTGGTGGGCGAAGCTGTACGCCGTCGGGTCGGCGGCCAGCCGCTCCTCCTCGCCGGCCAGCCGCTGCGGCTCCAGCGCCAGCGCGCGGGCGAACGACGGCTCGGTCTCGAAACCGCGGGCCAGCTCGTGCGCGTGCTGGGAGTAGGCCCGCTCGACCGGGTCGCGGACCAGCACCAGCAGTCGCACGCCGGGCAGGTCCGCGGCGATCCGGGCGGCGGCCAGCGGGTGGTACATGTAGTACGGGCTGGACTCGAAGGTCTGTCCGGGCACGCCGTAGCGGACCTCGATGCGCGCGGCGGCCCGCCGGGTGGGAAAGTGCGCCCGGTACCACGCCAGTCCGCGGTGGTAGCCGGTGTCGAAGTAGTGCACGCCCTTGTGCAGCACCGCCTTGAGCACGGTCGGGTGGGCGGCCAGCGCCCGGTAGAGCGAGGTGGTGCCGCACCGCTGCCCGCCGCAGATGAGGAACGAGGGCAGCAGCCGGCTGCCCGCGGTGAGCCGGCCGTAGGAGCGGGAGCCGAGGTGCGCCAGCCGCTTGACCGGCGCCGGGACGCGCGCGGAGTCGACCATCACAGCGCCGCCACCCGCCGCAGCAGCACCGGCAGCAGCCAGGTGCCCAGCACGCCCAGCCGGGCCCCGGCCTCGGCCTGCCGGTCGGCCAGGTACCGCGCCGCCAGGTCGACCAGGTAGAGCAGGGCGGTCAGCTCCCGGGCGGCCGGGTCGACCCCGAACGGCTCCAGCAGGTCGCCGGCCCGGCGGACCGTGACGTCCACGGCCGCGCCGGCGTCGGGGTCGATGGAGATGCGGCGCTGCAGTTCGTGGTGCACGGCGTCGAACCCGACCGGGGCGCCCGGGGTGAACCGCTCCCAGTCCCACACCAGCAACGCGTCGGCCAGGTTGGCCATGTTCCACGGCGCCCAGTCGCCGTGCCACGCGCCGAACTCCAGCTCCTGCTCGGCGGCGCGCAGCACCAGCGACTGCGCGGCGGCGGCGAGGGTGGCGCCGTCGGCGCGGTCGGCCACGGCGGCGAGCCGGTCGCGCAGCTGGGCCCAGTAGGCGCTGCGGGACAGCGGCTCCCGGGTCAGCCCGCAGGAGGCCGCGACCTCCCGCATCGCGGCGGTGAGCCGGCCCGGCGGCAGCGGGGCCCGGGGCTGCCAGATCGGCAGGGCGCTCTGCACCAGCACCTCGTGACCGCGCCACTGCCCGGCGTGCAGCACGGCGGGGACCCGTACGTGCCGCAGCTGGCGCCGGGACAGCGCGGTCAGGGCGGCGGCCTCGGCCCGGACCAGTTCCCGGGTGAGGGCCCCGGTGCCGAGCTTGGCGAAGCCGATGGTGTCCCCGTCACGGGTGAGCAACTGCAGCACCGGTTTCCGGTTGGCCCGAGCTGGTCCGATGTGGACGCTGAGCACCAGGTCACGCCCCAGTGCCTCCCGCAGGTGCCCGTCGATGCTGTCCTCGGCGGCGCCGGTCAGGCACAGCCGGTCGCGCAGCAGCATCGCCGCCGTACCGGTGCGCAGCGCGGCCACCACGGCCTCCCGCTTGAGCCGGGCCAGCCGGGTCTGCGGCTCGGCGTAGCGGCGCACGGCCGCCGCGGCCACCCGCCGGGAGGTGGTCGGCACCAGCAGCCGGGGCCGGCGCGCGTGCGGCACGATGAGGTACTCGGCCACCACGTCGGGGCGGTCCGGCCGGCGGTAGGCGGTCGCGCTGGCCCCGGGGTAGAGCACGCCGAGGACTTCGTCGAGGTACTGCGCCCGCAGGCGGGCGTCCGCGGCGGTGAGCTGTGCGGGGGCGGTCTGGACCGGGCTCATCGGGAAGGTGTCACCTTTCGCAGGGCTGTCGCGGGATCGAGGGCCCCGCCCGCCGTCGGCGCCGTGCGGCACGACTCGGTGCGGCACAGCTCGTTGCGCCACAGCAGGGCGTAGGCCAGGAACAGGAAGGCCAGCGGCGTGACCAGCGCGTTGTACCAGAGCATCGCCGCGAACGAGGCGACGATGGCCGCGCTGCCGGCCAGCCCGATCGGGGTGCGGTCGCGTCGGAAGCGCCAGAGCCCGTAGCCGAAGAAGCCGAGGTACGCCACGGTGCCGGCCAGGCCGTGGGCGTACAGCAGCTGCCAGAGCTGGCCGTTGCCGCCCACGGTGAAGTTTCCGCACCGCGCGCAGCCGGGGCTCTCGCCGACCGTGATGGAGTTGCGCCCACCCAGCGTCGTGCGCGTCGATCCGAAGCCGATCACCGGGGAGTCGGCCAGTCCGGTCACCGCCCGCTCGGTCAGGTACATCCGCACGCCGTTGGACTTCCCGTTGTCCAGCCGCTTCTCGACGACCTCGCCCAGCGGGGTGAACGCCAGCGCCCCGGCGAGCGCGGCGGCGCCGGCCGCGGCCGCGCCGACCGCCCAGAGCCGGCCGGTCAGCGCCAGGCGCACCGCGACGTACCCCACGAGCAGCCCGAGGCCGATCCACAGCCCCCGGTTGAGCGAGTGCACCGCGGGCAGCACGGCCACGGCGAGGCAGGCCAGTGCGAACAGCCGGGTGCGCGTGCGGGTGGCCGCCCCCCAGGCGCCGGCCACGAACCAGACCACCAGCAGGCAGAAGTTGTTCCCCCAGGTGTTCGTGTAGCCCCAGGGGGCCGCCGGGCGGGGGCTGGCCCCGCCCACCAGGTCCATGATCTGGGCCGCGTACGGGTGCACGAGCGACTGGACGAAGCCGTTGGTGCGGATCCGTGCGGGCAGCGCCAGCTCCACCGGGGAGGTGAACTCCCAGCGTCCGGCGAACATCCCGAGCAGCCCACCGGCGACGGTGACCACGAACAACCAGCCCAGCAGTCGCACCAGCCGGGCCCGGGGCAACTCGGCCTCGGTCAGGTTGCCGGCGTAGACCAGCAGCACGGTCAGGGCGAGGTACATGCCCAGCCGGAAGCCGGCGCCCAGCAGCCGGCTGCCGGCCGTGCCCGGCACCGTGCCCGCCGGGTCGACGCCGAGCACGGCCAGGCTCACCACGACGGCGGCGAGGAACACCGCCCACCAGGCGAAGCCGGGCGGCAGCCGCACCGGCCTCCCGGCGTGGTGCACCCGGACGAGCAGGAGCAGCATCGGTCCGGCGACCAGCGGGAAGATGAGTACGCCGAGACCGAGCGCCCACCACAGTGGATAGAGCAACAGCAGGCCCACCACCGGCCAGGCGGGCAGCGCGGCCCGCCGCGGGTCGCCGGCGGGCCGGGTGCGGGGCGGGCCGGTGTCGCGCGCCGCGGGATCCCCCTCGGTGCCGGGCGCGGCGAGCGGCCCACCGGTCCGTCCCGAGCCCCCGGCGCCGCCGGCGCCGGGGCAGCGCGCGGGCGCCAAGGTCATCGGGCGACCCCGTCGGGCACCGGGGCCCACCCCTCCGCGCCATCCGGTCCAACCCCCGCGCCGCCGCCGTCGGTGATCCCGCCGGGCTCACCGGCCCCGCCCGGTGCACCTGCCGCGCCGTCCGGCGTGTGCGCCCGGCCGTCCGCGGGCGGGAGGCGGCGCAGCACCGCGGTCTGGTCGGGGTCGGTCGACCAGAGGTGGACCGACCCGCCGAGCGGCCCGGCCGTCTCCGGACCGGCCGTCTCCGGACCGGCCGAGCCTGGAGCGGCCGAGCCCGGACCGGCCGAGCCCTGACCCCGCGCGTGCGCCTGGGGCACCTGCGGCTCCGGCGCCTGTGGCGCCTGCGGCGTGAGGGCGCCCGGGTCACCGCCCATGGCAGCATCGTCGGCACGGGCGTCCCGCCGGGGGCCCAGCCCACCGATGCGGGGCAGCGGCGCCGTCGCCGCCGGGTCGGCGCCGAAGCGTACGTCGTCGAAGCCCACGTCCGCGGCGCCGTCCCGGTCCGGGAGCCCGACGCTCGGCCGGGGCCGAGGTCCGGTGAGCCGGCCTGGCGCCGCTCCGCCGCCGGGAACGTCGGTGGCCGCGCCTCCGCCGCCGGGGACGTCGGTGGTCGCGCCTCCGCCGCCGGGAACGTCGGTGGTCGCGCCTCCGCCGCCGGGAACGTCGCCGCCGGCGGTGTCCACGCGCCGCGGCGTCAGCCCCGGTCGGCCGAGCGCCGGCAGGACCGGGACCGCCCGGCTGCGCTGGGTGGTCAGGCGGGGCAGCACCACCGCGCCCAACAGCGGCGTGGTGACCCGGCGGATCTGTTCGGCGGCGTCGGCCACCTGGGGCCGGTGGGTGCGGCGCAGCTCCACCACCACGATGGCGCCGTCGGCCAGGCTGGCCAGGCTCTGGGCGTCCGCGCTGGTGGCGGTCGACGGGGCCTCGATGACCACGTACGCGCACTGCTGGCGCAGCCGGTCCAGGGTCTCCCGCAGCGCCTGCGACTGGATCAACCCGCCGGCCGAGGCGACCCCGCCGGTGGTGATGACCCGCAGGTACGGGTTGCGCGGTGCGCGCTGGGCGGCGTCGGCGAGGCTGACCCGACCGGCCAGCGCGTCGGACAGGCCGGGGGTGGGCTGCACACCGAAGATCCGGGCGAGCGGGGTGGTCTCGATGAGGCTCTCCGGCAGGTGCGCGCCGACGAGCACCACCTCGCTGCCGGTGCGGGACAGCGCGGTGGCCAGGTTGGCCGCGACCAGCGTGGCGGCCGGTCCGGGGGAGGCGCCGGTGACCACGAGCACCTGGGCGTCCGGGGCCAGGCCGGCGAGCACCTCGTTGCGCAGCCGGTTGAACACCCGCCCGCCGGCCCCGTACGGCGGCAGGACGTCGTCGAAGCGCGGCGCGGTGCGGGCGGTCAGCTCGGCCAGCACGGGCACGCCGGTACGCCGCTCCACGTCCGCCGCGCGACGGACCCGGTGGTCGAACCGCTCCCGCAGCCCGGCCACCGCCAGGCCGAGCAGCAGCCCGACCATGGCGCCGGTGGCCAGGTTGAGGCTGCGCTGCGGCTTGGTGGGGGTGTCGGGCAGCCGGGCGTCACTAATGATCTTGCCGCCGCTGACGCTGGCCGTGGCGGTGGTCAGCTGGTTGAGCTTGCCGGTCAGCGAGTCCAGCTGGTTGGTGGCCGTGCGCCGCTGGGTCTCCAGGTTGGGCCGGTCCGGGCTGTCGCGGTCCGTGCGGGCCAGCCGCCGGTTGACGCTCAACAGCGTGGCGTTGAGCTCCTTGATCTTGTTGCTCAGCACGCTGGCCTGGGTGTTCAGGTCGGCGCGGGCACTGGCCTCCCGGTTGCGCAGGTACGCCTCGGCGAAGGCGTGCGAGCCGGCCCGCGCGTCGGCGGGGGTGCCGGCGGCGTACCGGACCACCAGCACCGCCGTGTTCGCGGGCACCTCCACCGTCACGTTGCGGGCCAGCGCGTCCGGCGGCGCGGCGGTCCGCAGCAGCTTCGCGGCGCCGGCCGCCACCTCGCCGGAGCCCACCAGCTGAGCCTCGGTGTCGAGATTGATGTCGCCCTTGGTGCGCCCGCCGACCACGTTGGTGTCCTGGCCCACCGGCTGGACCAGCACGGAGGTCGACGCCTCGTAGACCCGCGGGGTGGCCCGGGTGACGGCCTCGGCGGCGCCCACCCCCAGCAGCGTCAGCAGCAGGGCGAGCCACCAGTGCCGGCGAAACATCCCGAGGTAATCGGACACGTTGGTCGACACCGGTCGGTTGGCTTCCATGCAGCGGTGGCCCTTCGGCGTGGTCGGTCGGCAGGCGGTGTGCCTCCCAGGACTCAACGCTGGGCGCCATCGGACGTAACTGTCTGGTCGCGGGCGCCGCCGGGCACGGGCGCGGCGCACCCTCCTCGCCCAGGACGGTTCGGGGCATGCGCGGCGCGGGTGACCGCAGGGCACCCGGGCCACCGCCACCACTGCGCCGCAGTGCCATTGCCGGCGGCCCGGTCGGGACCACCGTTTCGGGGGTGAGCCACCGCCCCGGTCCAGGCCACCGGTGCAGGGTGGGCCACCGGTCCAGGCGGGCGCGGCCGCGGAGACCGCGACCTCCCGCTGCGCCGGCAGGAGCACCATGGTCAGCCGTACCGTATGGCTGTTTCGGGAGCCGAATAACCGCCGTACGCTACGGCTGGCCGTGCCCGGCGACGGCTGCGCCATGCGCGACGGCTGAGTGTGTTGGTCGCGGGCGGCCGGCGTCGGTGCGTCCCGCACGGCGCCGTCCGGCGGGCGCGGTCCGGTGAACGTGGTCAGGGGGCGGGTCCGGTAGGTGCCGCCCGGTGGCGCAGCCCGGCGGGCGTGGTCCGGTGGGCGCCGTCCGGTGGGCGCCGTCCGGTGGGCGCGGTCAGGCGGGAGAGATCCGCGGCTCCACCCAGCCGGTCTCGACCAGGTGGTCGAGCACGGTCCCCGCAGCCTCCGCCACCGACAGGTCCGTGGTGTCCAGCACCAGATCCGCGTCCGTGGGCTCCTCGTACGGGTCGTCCACGCCCGTCATGCCGGTGAGCTGACCGGCCCTGGCCTTGGCGTACAGGCCCTTGCGGTCGCGCCGCTCGCAGACCTCCAGCGGGG
>DATMJT010000377.1:0-2285 GCA_035553735.1 Pilimelia sp. | reverse complement strand
GTGTCGCCGGGTGGCCCTGGTGCGGAGGCCGCGGTCGTAGAGCTCGTCAGCCAGCTCTTCTTGCGTGTAGTCGCCGGTGGCGAAGAGCTCGAAACCCAGCTGGACAAAGGGCGCTCGTTCGGGGTCGACGATGATCGTGCGGATGACGCGGCCGTCGGAGTGGTCGATGTGGTTGAGGTAGCCGAGCTTCGCGCGGCCGAGCGTGCCGCCGTTGCGGGCTTTCTGGCCCATCTTGTAGGCGATGTCGGCACCGGACTGGCGGGATTGGTACTCGTTGAACGTGGCCAGGATGCCGTGCATCAGCTGGCCGACCGGGGTGTCGTCGATGGCCTCGGTGGCCGAGACCAGGGTGACGCCGCGCTTGCGCAGGTCTGCCATGACGATCGCGTCGTCGTAGCGGTTCCGCGCCATGCGCGAGAGTTGGTAGATGATGATGACGTCAACGTCGCCCTGGCTGCGCACCCGCGCGAGCATCTGTTGGAATGCTTCGCGTTTGGTCATCTCCATGGCTGAGCGTCCGGGCTCGACGTACTCGTCGATGACCGTGACGCCCAGGTCCCGCGCCTTGCGCAAGCACGCTTCCCGTTGGGCCGGAATGGAGATGCCTTCCGGGTTGTAGTCGGTCCGGACTTGCCCGGTCGAGGACACGCGCAGATAGATCACTGCGCGAGTGCCGTGGGCAAGGTCGTCCATTGGCGGCTGGATAGGGATGGTGACGTCCTGCTGCAGTTCATCGATGAAGTCGGCATAGGCGCTGGTCACTAGTGCACCCTCTTCCGTGCGGGCCCCTGGATGGGGCTTGTGGTAGGAACTAGGCGGAAGTCGGGGTGACGGCTTGGGCTGGTCGCCCTTTGTGGGCCTTCATGACACTGCCGCCCCCGGCTTCCCCGGAACCGTGAAGCGATGACAAAGGGACGCGCGATCGAGCGCCGGTTAGTGACCACTCTGCTGTCGGTTCCCTTGCCTCCGTCTGGCTCCTGCCCTGGACTACACGCAGGAAGGCGACCCGGTTGTCGCAGCAGGATGGGCCACTGTTCTTCGTGGGGATCGACTGGGCGGGGGCTGAGCATGCCGTGTGCGTGCTCGACCACACCGGCAAGAAGATCGCCGCGTTCACCATCGATCACACCGCCGCCGGTTTCGGCCGGCTGGCCGCCAGGCTGGGCAGCCTCGGCCCGGCCGAGCAGATCCCGGTGGCGATCGAGCGCCCGGACGGGCGCCTGGTGGACGCGCTGCTGGAGGCCGGTCACCCGGTGCTGCCGGTCAAACCGAACGCGATCAAGACCTGGCGCGAGGCCGAAGTCCTCTCCGGCGCCAAATCCGACCCCGGCGACGCACACGTGATCGCCGACTACCTGCGAGTGCGGATCCACCGGCTGCGCCCCGCCGCACCGTTGTCCAGTCACACCAAGGCACTGCGCACCGTTGTGCGTACCCGTAGTGATCTTGTCGAGGCCCGTATAGCGGCGACCAACCAGCTCGCCGCATTGCTGGACGCGCACTGGCCAGGCGCCAAGGCCATCTTCGCCAACATCGAGTCCGCGATCGCCCTGGCGTTCCTGACCCGCTATCCCACCGCCGTCTCGGCGGCCTCGTTGACCGAGAAGCAGCTGGCCGCGTTCTGCGCCAAACAAGGCTATTCGGGCAGGAAACCCGCCGCCGTCCTGCTGGCCCGGCTGCGCTCTGCCCCGGCCGGCACGCTCGATCCCGTGGTGTCCACAGGAGTCCAGGACGCCGTGCTCGCCCAGGTCGGCATGCTTACCGCGCTCAATACCGCGATCAAGGCCCTGGACCGCTCCATTGCCGAGAAGATGGACACCCACCCCGACGGCAAGGTCTTCCGATCCTTTCCCCGTGCGGGCACCATCAACGCCGCCCAGATCCTGGCCGAATGGGGCGATTCCCGCGCCGCGTTCGACCACCCCGACGCCATCGCCGCACTGGCCGGGATCACGCCCGTCACCAAAGTCTCCGGCAAACAACGCGGCGTGTCCTTCCGCTGGGCCTGCAACAAACGCCTGCGCCTGGCCATCACCACCTTCGCCGACAACAGCCGCCACTCCAGCCCCTGGGCCGCCGACATCTACAACCGAGCACGCGCCTCCGGCAAGGACCACCCCCACGCCACCCGCATCCTGGCCCGAGCCTGGATCCGTGTCCTCTGGCGCTGCTGGCAAAACCACACGCCCTACGACCCGGCCCTGCACGGCGGCGCCCAACACCGGATGAAACAGCCGACCGCAGCCTGACTTTGATCTTGAGGTTGACACAAGGGGTGTCATGAG
>DATMJT010000376.1:0-4175 GCA_035553735.1 Pilimelia sp. | reverse complement strand
GATCGTGTACTTGTGATAGACGTGCGCCTCGGCGTCATGGTCCGGCGGTACCTCGACGGCGTGGCTGCCGGCGAGATTACGCCGGTACCGGGCGGCCAGCTCGCGGCGACGTTCGATCCAGCCGTCGAGGCGAGGCAGCTTTGCCTCCAAGATGGCCGCTTCGAAGGGATTCAGCTTGCTGTTCATGCCCAGTCGGGTGTGGCGGAACCCGCCCTCGCTGCCGTAGCTGCGCATGCACCGCGCGGACCGCGCGATGTCGGCGTCATTGGTGAGGACCGCGCCGCCGTTGGACACGCTCCCGAGGTGCTTGGACCAGTTGAAACTGAGCGCCGACGCGACCCCGAACGTGCCGACCCGGCGCCCTGCTGATCGGCTCCCGACGGCCTGGGCACAGTCCTCCACGAGCGTGATCTCGTGTTTGGCGGCGAATCGGCTCAGCGCCTCACCGTCCATGGCCTGGCCGTAGAGGTGGACCGCGACCACGGCCACGGTGCGTTCCGTGATCGCCTTCTCGGCGGCGGCCAGATCCATCAGGAAACTGCCGGGCGCCGTGTCCACAAGGACTGGTGTGAGGCCAGCCCTGACGATCGCGGCGGCGGTGGCGAAGAAGCCGAAGTTGCAGGTGACGACCTCGCTCCCGGTGGGCGCGTCCAACGCCGCCAACGCGATGGTGAGCGCGTCGGTCCCGGAGCCGACGGCGACGGCGTGCTCGACCTCGCAGTACCCGGTGAGCGAGTCCTCGAACACCCTGAGCGTGTCGCTCTGCGCAGCGTCCGTGGTGAGATCCACACGCCGCAGGGCCGCGTCCAGCTCCTTCGCCAGGGTTGCGTGCTGTCGGGCGTTGGTGTGGAACGGGATGGTCACGGGCGGCCCTTCGCTCGGGTGGCGGCTACCAGGGGTGCGTCGTTGGCGTCGAGTGCTGGGTCGTAGCGGCCGGCGGAGCGCTCCACCGCCTCGACGACATTCCGGCGGAGGCGCTGGTTCTCGGCGATGTCGGCGAGTATGGCCGGATCGTGGCGCAGCAGGTGACGGGCCCGGTCGAGAAAGCTGAGCCAGGGCGTCTCGATGTCGCTGCCGTGCAGGTGGACGAGCTTGCGCCACGAGCGCTCGTACGTCGTGACCGACGCGAGCCATTCGGCCATCGTCCTTCGCCGGGTGTGCCCGCAGGGCAACCTGCCCGTTGCTCGCACGCTGCGGCCCCGGGCGATGGCCGCCGCGGACAGGGTGGGGCCGATCAGGGTCCCCATGGCGAGGGCGGCACTGACCGACGCCTCGAACACGTGTCGGCGCGCCAGGGTGCCGCCTGCTCCGCCCTGGATGTAGGGCTTCTCGACGGGGCGACCCAGAGCCTGGGAGAGGGCGTGGACGAACCTCGCCGAACTCAGGGTTTCCCAAACCTCGCATTCGGCATGAATGACGAGTCCGCTGACGGCGTCGAGGGACGCGTCGCTGTCGAGTTCGGCGTTCACGTGGGCCCAATGCCTGGGATCACGCAGATCCGAATCGGCGTCGAGGAAGCCAACCCGATCATTGCGTGCGCCGAGGCGCGTGGCGGTGGCCAACCCGATCTCGACGGCCCGGACGTAGCCGATGTCGGCGCGGACCTCGACGAGCGCGAACGGGGCGGCGAGCGCGCGCATGCCCGAACGGATGGTCCTGACGCGACCGGTGTCGGCGGTCTCGCCGTTGAGCACGACGACGTGGATCAGCGCCGGGGCACCCCGACTCGCCCGAAGACTGGCATCGAGAGAGGGCATCGGGTTGTGGTCAGGGCCCACGGGCATGACGACAGGGATGGCCGGGTCAGGGAGTGGCCGCACGCCGTGATGCCAGACACGTGTGGCCGTGTCGATGTCAGCCAAGAGGGTCACCGTGCCTCCAGGACTCGCCGAGCGGCATCGAGGCCCTGCCGAATCGCCTCATCCATGTTGATGTAGCGGTAGGTAGCGAGGCGCCCGGCGGTGTAGAGCGGATTGCGAGCGAACGTGCCGATCAGACGCTCATACCGGCACTGCCGCGCCTGGTTCAACCCCTGGTTGTCGGGGACCGGATAGTGCTTGGCAGCCGCGCCCGGATACTCGCGCATGACGATCGTGCCCGGACGGGCATGGAGATCCGCCAGTGCCCACTTCGTTTCGATGGTCCTGGTCCACGCCAGGTCCGGGTCAGGCTCGTTGACCACCATCGCCGGCTGGGCCAGCGCAGTGTCCGGGCGCAGTTCCGGTAGGAGCCGGACACCTCGCCACTCCAGAGGTCCGGCGGACTCCTCGAAGAAGTCATCGAGCGCTGAGGTGACGATGACCGGCTCCCCAGGCGCGGCGACGTCCCCGAGTCCGGACACCGTGACGCGGTGCCCGAGGTGGACGTGGCTGGACTCCAGCATGGCCTCGACCAACGCGGTGTAACCGAGGGTAGGCCAGCCTTGGTACGGATCCCGAAACAGGTCCAGGTAGCCGTCACGGCGCAGCTCGACACGGTTGACGGCCATGCGTGCGGCGAGCGAGTCGGGGTCCCGGCCCCACTGCTTCCGCGTGTAGTCGCGCACGCACCACCCATAGAGACGAGGGCCGAGGAGCGAGACGCAGTACGTCTCGAAATTGCGGGTGTCCGGGACCTCCGGCAGGGCGTCCAACTCCCAGCGGATCTCATCCCACGCCGGTAGGCGCCTCAGTTCCGAGATCTGAAGGGGCCAGCTCACCAACTGACCACACATGCGGATGGATACACGATGACGGTACGGCGCGAACGTCGCCAGCTTCGTCACCAGCCGCCAGACATCCGAGTCATGCGTGTGGAAGATGTGCGCACCGTGGGGTTCGTACGGGATGCCGCGAAGCCACTCGGTCCTGACGTGCCCGCCAACCACGTCGGCTTGCTCGAAAACCCGAACCGTGAGCCCACGCTGTGCCAGTTGCCACGCTGCGGCGGCCCCGGCGAGGCCGGCACCCACGACCACACAGCTCATGCCGGTCATCCGCAGGCCCCGACGCAGGGGCGCGCCCGCGACGTCCGACGGCCCAACCCGGTCCTCCCCACCCCGCGGCGCACGACCTTGTCCTCAGTGCGAGGCCGCCAATCTAACGAGGATCGATCACCAGAGCAAGGCCCGTCGATGACAGTGGGTAGTCGCTCATGGCGCTGAAGTCGATAGCGGTGAATGCCAGCCTCCGCCCGGCACAGGTTGGTCACCTCGCACACAGCCCGCACCACCACCCGGTCCCCGTACATCCGGTGCCGGGCGGCCCGTGCTGCCGCGGACAACCCCGCTCGCGCTACACCGCGTACCTGCAACCGATCCCGGATCGTCCGTTCATCAAGCACGACTACCTCCAATCCGCGCGGGCGCGATCGCCCGCCTCGTCGCTGGTGGAACTCGGCCGGTGGAGCGTTCGAGAACTCCCCTCAGGGGCACGCCACCGGCCTTCCTGCAAACCCCGACCCGCGGTGCGCGTACGGGCGTGGTCCACTCAGGGCGGAGCTGGAGCGGCGCCCTCTGGCGGTGGATCCGTACGGGTTCACCGCCAGAAGTCATCTGCGGCAGGAGGACGGTGACGCTCGCTGGACGGCGCCCGCCTCCCGCAACGCGGCGACGCGCACCAGCGCGTCCCGCGGCTCGCCGTCGGCGCCGTCGTGGCGGATCTGCACACCGCGTAGCTGCACCCACTCCAGGCCCGGGTACAGGCCGAGGTCCGCGCTGACCCCGGTGACGCACATGGTCAGCGGTCCCGCCCCGTAGCAGTAGTGCGCCTCCGCGACGTGGACCACATCGCCCACCGCTACCAACGGCTGAGCGCCGGGACCGGATGATCCCTGAGCTGTACTCATGACATCGCCCCCGTTCGCCGTGACGGCCGTTCGCCGCCCCCGTCCGGAAGGCTCTGGACGAGGCCGGAGGTTGGAAGCCGGGCGCACCACGCAGACACCGCGACGCCCAAGAGCGCCTGGGGCGATCGACGTTGTGCCGTGGTTGCGTGGTGCGCCCGGCGAGTCACCCGCGCGCGACGGAGTGCGTTGTCACGACGCGCCGGGGACCTGTCCGTCGGGATGGCGGGCAGCGGTACGAAGCCGGTGGACGAGACGCTCCTCATCTGGGGCCTTCCTCTCGGTGTCGTGTGCGCGGGTGGGGCGTCGGCGCACCCGCGCACACGACACCGAGAGGAAGGCCCCAGATGAGG
>DATMJT010000375.1:0-3270 GCA_035553735.1 Pilimelia sp. | reverse complement strand
ACCTGAAGCTGTCCCTGGACATCCAGGTCACCTCCACCCGGCGGTCGGTGTCGGTGGCCAGCACCCGCAACGGCCCGCTGCTGTCGGCGCTGCCACGGGTGCACCGGCTGCAGCAGGTAGCCCGGCGGCGGCGCCGGCAGCTCCGGGAACGCCTGCCGCAGCGCCGCCCCCAGGTCGTCGCCGACGTGCAGGTCCCGGCGCACGGCCACGAACCCCACCGCGGTGTGCCCGGCCTCCAGGTCGTGGGCCAGCACGTCGGGCACGGTCCAGCCCAGCCTGGTCCGGCCGCACGGGTGCAGGTTGTGCCCCTCGACCGCCATTCGCTCCGCCCGCACCACCCGCTCGTCGGCGGCCAGGCCGCCGGCCAGCGGATCCGCGCCCGGGCCGCCGGCGTCGCGCCGGGCGTACGCCACGGCCAGCCACACCACCGCGTCGCGCAGCTCGGCGGCCAGCCCCGCCCGGCCCGCCACGGCGGGCAGCAGCGCGGCGGGGTCGTCGGCGGGGGAGTGGGCGAACTCCACCCGGTCGAAGCCGTGCCGGGTGCCGGCCGCGGCGTGCCGGGCCGCCGCCCGAGAGCCCAGCCGCTCCCGGCACAGCGCCCCGAGCAGCCGCCGACCCACGAGGTCCGCCGCCCGGGGCAGCGCCGCGGCGAAGCCGTCCACCAGCTCCGGAGCCGCCCGGGCCAGCTGCTCCCGCGCGGCGGCCGCCACGGCGCCCAGCCGGCCCGCCCCGGTCGCGCGGCGCCGGGTGGCCGCCCCGGTCGCGCGCCCGGGGCTCACCGCAGTCCCGCCGGCGGCGCCACGTCCACCCACCGGTCCACCAGCGGCTCGGCGGCCAGCCGCATCGCCGTGGTCGCCTTGACCGGTACCGGCCCGTCGAACAGCCCCCCGGCCGCCGCCGCGACCGCCCGCCACAGCGCGGCCGGCGTGGCCGCGCTGTGGCGGGCCAGCGCGGCCACCAGCTCGGCCAGCGCCACGTACACCGCGGCGACCAGCTTGGTGCGCAGTTCCCGGGGATCGTCGGTGACCAGGTCGCCGCGCAGCCGCGGCACCGGCAGCCCGGCGGCGCGCAGCCGGGCCGGGCTGATCCGCACCCCGCCCACGTCGCGGTAGAGCAGCCGCACCGGGCGGCCGGCGCGCAGCACGACCAGGGTGTTCTGCCCGTGCGCCTCGCACGCCACCCCGTGGGCCAGCAGTCGTCGCAGCGGCGGCAACAGCACGGCGGCCAGCGCCCCCAGGAACGCCACGGGGTCGCCGCCGTATCCGGCGGCGACCGCCTCTGCCACCAACGGCCGCCCGTCGGCGGGGGACGGAGCGGCCAGCGCCGCCAGCGGCACCGCCCGCTCCGGGCCGACCAGCCGCGGCGCCCGCCGCACGACCACCGCCAGGCTGCGGCACGGTGCTCCGTCGACGAGCACCGCGCCGGCGGCGGGCTCGGCCAGCGCCGCGAAGCCGGGCAGCCGGGGGGCCAGGGCCTCGAACAGCGTCCGCAGCGCCGGGCCGTTGTGCACGGCGGCGGCCGAGACGGTCCGCACGGCGCTGGTCATCTGCACGTCCACGGCGGTCTTGAGGTGGTGCCGGCGGTCGTCCAGCGGGGCCAGGGTGCGCAGCGACAGCAGCGGCCGGGCCAGCCGGCGCCGCCCGGTGCGGCGCAGCCCGGGGTAGGCGTCGAGCACGTGGTCGCGCTGCCACGGGTGCAGCGGCAGCAACGGCGGCAGCCCGGCGCCGGTGGTGTGCCAGCGGGCGGCGGGCACCTCGACCAGCTCCAGCGCCACCACCGGGCGGTGCTCGGGGCCGTAGGCGAGCACCTCGGCCGGGCTCATGCCCAGCCGGGTCCGGCAGCCGGGGTGCAGCGGGTGCCCGTCGACCACCCACTGTTCGGCCGCGACCAGCGCCTCGTCGCCGGGCAGGGCGGCCAGCCGGGACAGTCCGGGCGGTCCACCGTCGGGCGCCGGCCGCCCCGCCCGGGCCAGGGCGAGGTTGGCCACACTGTTGTCCAGTTCGGCGGCGAGTCTGGCGGTCGGGCCGGGCAGGCCCAGGCAGCGCAGCAGCTCCGCGGGGTCGCCGTAGGCCCGGCCGGCGACGCTGAGCCGCAGTCCGGCCTGGGGGTCGGCGAGCAGCTCGGCCGCGGCGGCCGGGCCGCGCACGCTGCGCCCGTCGGCGAGCGCGACGTCCAGCGTGGACCCGGCGCGGACCCGGTGGGCCACGCCGGCGATCGGCTCGCGGGCCAGCGCACCCCACAGTCTGGCCAGCACCGCGGCCCTGGCGGCCGGCAGGGCCGCCTCGTAGCCGGGCAGCAGGTCCGGGCGGGCCGTGGCCAACGCCGCCCGGGTCACGGCGACGTGCGTGTGCCCCCGGTCGTCCACCGGGCCATTCTCGCGGTCGTCGTTCGGCGTCCGTCCGCGGGTGGTCAGGGATACAACCTAGCTTCCTAGGATCCATTACGCGATGTGCCGACCACCACAGACATCGGAGAGACAGCAACGGCCACGCGGGGGAGGGGAGCGGTCAGGCGTACTGGGCGTAGGCGAGGCGAACGATGAGGGCCAGCACCACGACGAGCAGCACCACGCGGACAAAGCCGGCGCCGCGGCGCAGCGCCATCCGGGCACCCAGCACGGCACCGGCGACGTTGCCCACGGCCAGCACGGCGCCCAGGGTCCACCACACGTGCCCGCCGACGGCGAACACCACCAGCGCGCCCAGGTTGGTGGCCACGTTGACCACCTTGGCCATGGCCGAGGCGTGCAGGAAGTCGGCCCCGACCAGGCCCACGAACGCCAGCACCAGGAACGTGCCGGTGCCCGGGCCCACCATGCCGTCGTAACCGGCGATCAGGCCGCCGGTCACGGCCACCGCGGCGGCGACGCGGCCGCGGGTGCGCCGCCGCGGGTCCGGGGACAGGCCGAGTCGGGGTCGGGCGGTCAGGAAGAGGGCCACGGCGACCAGCACCGCCAGGACCACCGGCCGGTACGCCGAGGCCGGCAGCAGGGCCGCGCAGAACGCGCCGGTCCCGGAGGCCAGCAGTGCGCAGCCGGCCGACGGGCCCGCGACCGCCCAGTCGATACGGGTGCGGCGGGCGTAGGTCAGCGCGGCGGTCCCGGTGCCGGTGATCGCGGTGAGCTTGTTGGTGCCCAGCGCGGTGGCCAGCGGGATGCCCGGGGCGGTGAGCAGCAGGGCGGGCAGCAGGAGCAGCCCGCCGCCGCCCACGACGGCGTCCACCCAGCCGGCGGCGACGGCGGCGGTGAGCAGGAGCAGCAGGGTCTCGGTG
>DATMJT010000374.1:0-5777 GCA_035553735.1 Pilimelia sp. | reverse complement strand
GGTGCCCCACCTCGGTGACGTGGTCGCGCACCCGCCGCACGGCGGTCGCGCCGGTCAGCCAGCCCTCGTGCGCCTGCCACGGCGCGGGTGGCCGTCCGGCGTGCGGCGGCGTGGGCCCGGCGGGCGCGGTGGTGAACCACTGGTATCCGAAGGCGAGCCGTCGCGGGTCGTCGTCGCCGAACGCGAACCGCTCCCGCAACGCCTGCTCCGGCAGCGGATCCGCGACGGCGCGGAACACCTCGGACAGCCGCCCGGCGTCCACCCAGCCGTGCCACGGCGCCTGCTCGCCGTCCTCGTTGACCATCGCGAACGGGTCGGTGACGTGCCAGGACCCGTCGCGCCGGCCGTCGAGCACGAACCAGTGCGGCGCGTGGCGGCGCCGGTGGCCCGCGCACCAGGGCAGATGGAAGGTGTCGCCGCTCACGATGACCCAGCCCAGCCGCCGGTGGGCCCGGGCCAGGCCGTCGGCCAGCTCGTCCGGGTCGTCGGTGCCGGTCCGGCGCAGCCCCCGCGCGAGCCGGTCCCGGAGGCTGTAGGCGTGGTGCGCGAAGGCGAACAGGCCGTCGCCGGCGGGCCGTAGCGCGAACACGGAGCTGAGCCCGATGACCCCGGCCCAGTCGAGGCCGCGCCGGCACATGGCCTGCGCCAGGCTGGCGGTGTAGCAGGAGAGCAGGCTGCCGTCCGGGGTTGCCGGCGGGCCGGCGACCGGCGCGTCGGGGACCGGCAGGTCCGCGACCGCGCGGTCCGGCGGGGTGACCGGTCCGGCCCGGACGGTGTCCAGGGCCGGGCCGCCGCGGGCGTCGAGGCGGAGGTGGTCACGGACATCGGAGCGGCGGGGGCCGGGGGGCAGGGTCATCGCCGACCCCTCACCGGTACCCGACGGCGGCCCGGGTCAGCTCGGCCTTGTTGCCGACCCCGAGCTTGCCGCGGATCCGCTTGATGTACGTGTCGACCGTGTGCGGGCTGATCCCGAGCTTGCGCGCTGTCTGGTGATGCGTGAACCCGTTGGCGATGCAGCCCAGGACCTGCCGTTCCCGGCCCGACAGCGCCTGGCTCGCGTCCAGGTGCCCCGGGTCGGGTGACGCCGCCGCGACCGCCGCCTGGAGCACGGCGGCCTGGACGACGGCGGCCAGCTCCGTGCCCCCGAGCGCGCGGTCGCCCGGCCGCGCCGGTGCGGACCGGGCCTGCGCGGACGCCGAGGTGGACGTGACCGCGGCTCCGGCCGAGGCCACGTCCACCTCGGCGTCCGCGCCGTGGGTCCGCGGGTCGGTGGCGTCAGCGCCGGGCAGGATCAGCACGGCGGCGCAGTGGTCCGTGCGCGCATGGTCGAGCGGCAGGTCCGCCTCGGGCAGCCGATCGGTGATCAGGAGGTCGAGCGGCGCGGACAGCGCCAACGGGGCGTCGGCGAGCAGCACCTGCACGGCCACGTTCGGCACGTCGTGCACGGCCTTCGCCAGCGTGGAGGCGGCGTGCGCGCTGCCGTACATCAGGCCGACGCGATACATGGGACCCTCCCGCGACGGCCGATGGCACCGGCGTGGGCCGCGGTGCCGGAGGACTGGAGGCCAGACTGGAGGCCAGACACGAGAGACAAAAAATTCCGATTTGCTAAAGATATCCTCATATGTCGATGGTATCGCCCATCCAGTCTGATTGATGCCCGGCCGGCTAGGGTAGTAACTGCCTGGCCAGAAGTTGCAACTATGCGCAAGTGGTCATATGGGGCACGGGGGAGACGCCGTGAGCGAACTCGACGCCGACGTTTTGGATCTTTACCGGCTGTCCGTGCGGCACGGCCGTTACACGGCCGAGGTGGGCAGGGAGCTCGCCCTGTCGGAGCAGCGGCTCGGCCGGGCCCTGCGGCACCTGTGCGACCTCAAGCTGCTGCTGCCGCTGCCCGGGGACGACGGGTCGTTCGTCCCGGTCAGCCCCGAGGTCGCGGCCGACCAGGCCGTCGCGCCGCTGCACCAGGAGATCACCGACCGGCAGGCGACCATCGCCTCGGTCCAGGCGCGCATCGCGCGGGTCCGTCCGGTCTACGACGTGACCGTACGGGAGTTCGGCCGTCTGCAGGGCATCGACGTCCTGCCGCCCACGGTGGAGACGTGGACGAGCCTGACGCAGCACCTCGCCCGCTGCCAGGAGGACGTCGTGGCCGCGTCAGGCACCGACCTCACCGACGAGAGCACGCTGAGCCTCCCGCTGCTGCTCGACCTGGTGGAGGCGGAGGTGCGGCCGCGAGTGCTGCTCCCGCACACCGTGCGGTACAACGCCGGCAGCCTGCACCGCCTGGAGCAGCTGGCGGAGACGGGCGCGCAGATCCGGACGGTGGACGAGGTGGTCGCGCCCATCGTGGTGGTCGACCGGAGCGTGGCGATCCTGTCCGACCGGGACGTGCCGGCCGACGCGCCGGCGGGCGCGGTGCTGGTCCAGGAGCGCAGCACCGTGTCCTATCTGTACGGGGCGCTGGACTACCTGTGGAACCGCGCCCTGCCCTTCGAGACCCGGTCGCGGGACACCGAGGCCGGCCACTACGACGACCTCAAGCAGTCGATCCTGCACCTGCTGGGTGAGGGGATGAAGGACGAGGTCGTCGCCCGCAAGCTGGGCATGTCCGTGCGGTCCTGCCGCCGGCACATCGCCGAGGTCATGGAGTCGCTGGGCGCGGCGAGCCGGTTCCAGGCCGGCCTGCTGGCCGCCCGGGCGGGCCTGCTCGACTGAGCCCGCGGCCGGGCCGCCCGACGGAGCGGACAGCCGCGCCGCCCCGACCGCCTAGCCCGTCGGACCGCCCGGGTGGGCGCGACCGGACGGTGCGGCGCCGCCGGGCGGGCCGGCGGCGGCGCCGCGGCGCGAGGCCGCCGGCACCGGCGCCGCGGCGGTGCCGGGCGCCGGCCACCGGCGGCCGTTGCGCCAGTAGGCGTGCACCTCTTCCAGGCTGCGGTTCCTGGTCTCGGGGGCGTACGCACGCACGAACGCCCACGCGAGCACGGTCACGCCGAGCAGCAGCGCGAACGTCACCGCACCGCCCAGCCCGGTCAGCACGCCGAGGAAGAACTGGGCCATCACGAAGTTGGCCATAAGGTTCGGCACCAGCATCATCGTGGTGCCGGCGGTGCGCAGCCGATCCGGGTAGCCCTCGGACGCGTACACCCAGACGACCGCGCCGAAGCCGCTGTTGAAGCCGACCGCGAAGAGCAGCAGGCCGGCGAAGCCCAGCACGGGCCCCGGGCCGCCGTCCGCGCCGAGCGCGAAGGTCGCCGCCAGCACGGCGTGCCCGACGGCCATGACGGCGATCCCCGACAACAGCGTCACCCGCCGGCCGAACCGGTCGACCGAGAAGGCCGAGCACAGCGCGGCGACCAGGCCGGCGACCTGGATCAGCGCCGGCACGACGAGCATGGCGAAGTAGCCGTCGTACCCCATCCGCTGCACGATTCGGGGGCCGAAGTTGCCGACCGCGCTGACCCCGGTGATCTGGACGAAGAACCCGAGCGTGACGACGAAGAGGGTGACCGTCCGGTACCGGGGACCGAACAGCTCCCGCAGCACGCCCCGCGGCCGGTGCGGACGGCCGCCGGCCGGACGGCCCGCGCCGGCCGGGTCCGCCGGGCGCCCCGCGGCGGCCGCCCGCATCCGCCGCCAGTGCGGCGTCTCCGGAGCCGGCACCAGGGCGACCACGACGAGGGCACCGACGAGTGCGGACCCCCACAGCATCATCCGCCAGTGGCTGCCGTCGGCCAGGGCGTACGCGACCAGGTAGGCCCCCACGATGCCGCCGACCGTGGCCACCTGGTACAGCACCCCGATCCGTCCCCGTGCGGCGGTGGACGCCGACTCGGCGATGAAGATGGGCGTCACCACCAGCAGGATGCCCAGGCCCGCCCCCATCAGCAGGCGTGTGGCGTCCAGCCACACCAGGTGCACCACGGCGGGCGAGACAGCCGCGACGGCGGTGAACACGGCCGCGGTGAGGGTCATGGCCCGGGCCCGACCGAGTGCGTCCGCCAGTCGCGCCGCCCCGAGGGCACCGAGGATCAGCCCGATGGCCGGGCTGGCGTGCAGGCTGCCCTGCGCCGCGACGGAGAGGCCGAGGCGCTCGGTGACGAACAGCTGCGCGCCGGCCATCACCGCGCTGTCGTAGCCGTAGGCGAGTCCGAGCAGTACCACGACCAGGGCGACGTATCCGTCTCCGGCGGGCGCTGCCGGCCGGCGGGCGGGAGATCGCACGGGACGGTCACTCCGTAACGTCCGGGGGCGGTGATCAGCCGAGTCAAGCACGCCGGCCGCGTCGGCGCAGCGCGAACCGGCGGCTCCGGCGGGCGCACCGCGCGCCGGCCTCACCGCCTCACCGCCGGGCTCCGTCCCCGTCCGCCGCCACGTGCCCGGCCCGCGCGACGTCCGCGTCGGTCCCGTCTCGGGCGGCGGTCCCGCTCCCCGTGTCGGCGCCGGCCTCGGCGCCGGCCCCGTTGTCGGCGGCGCGCCCGGGCGGGATGCCGAGGCGGGCGCGCAGGGCGTCGCCCGCGCCCGCCGCCGACACGCAGGCGTCGTACTCCTGCCCGGCCCGCGCCAGCGGGTCCCGGTAGTCCAGCTCCCGTCCCCGCAGGTCGGTGCAGCGGCCGCCGGCCTCCGTCACCAGCACCTGGATCGGGGCGATGTCCCAGATTTGCAGCCGGCGGTGGACGTAGCCGGCGTAGGCGCCCCGGGCGACCATGGCCGCGTCGAAGATGCTGTTGCTCATCCGGACCCCGCGGACGTGCGGCGCCAGGCGCGCCAGCAGCCGCCAGTCGGCGGCGGCCTCCGGCCCGACGTCCACGCCGTACCCGACCAGGCAGTCGGCGAGCGGGCCCGGCGTGGCGGCGGCCAGCCGGCGGCCGTTGCAGTACGCGCCGCGGCCGCGCTCCGCCAGGTACAGCTCCCCCAGCGCGGGCAGCAGGATGCCCGCGGCGACCGGCGCGCCGCCGACCAGCACGGCCATCATGCTGCCGTAGAGAGGGCTGCCGGCCGCGAAGTTGCTGGTGCCGTCGATCGGATCGATGATCCAGGTGCGTCGGTGCCCCGGGGCGCCGGCGAGCGCACCGGCCTCCTCGTCGAGCACCGCGTCGTCGGGGAAGGCGGCGCGCACCCGCTGCACCAGCCGGGCGCCGACGGCGCGGTCGACCTCCGTGACGACCTGGTTGCGGTCGCCCGCCTTGGTGGTCGCGGGGATCCGATCACCGCCGTGGCGGGCCAGGGCGCCGGCGTCGCGCAGCGCGTCCGCGAGGAAACCGAGATAACCGGCGTCGGGACGACCCGCGCCCGGCTGGCCGGCGCCGGGTCGGTCCGGGCCGGGGCGGCCGGTGGCCGCCGTCACTGCGCACCGACCGCCAGGCGGGACCGGTCCGCGCCGCGGGTGGCGAGGTACCGGGCCACGATCGGCCGCTCGGGCGCGATGATGGTCTCCGGCAGCCGGTCGAGCGGGAAGAACCGCAGCGCCAGCACCTCCCGGCGGTCGGGAACCCAGGCCGCGGCGGGAGTCACCGCCGCCACGTACGCGGCGGTGACATTGTGGATCTCGTCGCCGTTCGGATAGCGGTAGTAGTACTCCGGCCCGGCGAAGACGCCCAGCAGCTCCATGGCGCCGAGCCGCAGGCCCGTCTCCTCGGCCACCTCGCGCCGCCCGGTCTCCTCGAAGGACTCCCCCGGCTCCATCAGCCCGCCGGGCAAGCCCCAACCGCCGGTGTCGGCACGCTCCATCAGCAACAGCCGCCCGGCGCCGTCGTGGACGAGCATCGAGGTGC
>DATMJT010000373.1:0-2649 GCA_035553735.1 Pilimelia sp. | reverse complement strand
GAGCAGTACGAGCTGGCCGAGCGGCTGCGGGCCGCCGCCGCCACGCTGGTGCCCGGCTGGCTGGGCGCGCAGCTGGAGGCGCAGTCCGAGGAGACCCCGCTGGGTGGGCCGGAGCAGCCCCGCTTCGTGCGCATCGGCTTGGCCCAGCCGCTGGACGACGCCCGATTCCCGGTGGTGGTGCCACTGCTCGGAGTGGGCCATCTGGCGGTCGACGCCGACGCCCGCGACCCGCGGGTGGCCGGTCTCCTGCGGGCGGTGCTGCTGCGCCTGCTGGCCGCCGCGCCGGCCGGGTCGCTGCTGGTGCGGGCCGTGGACGCGGCCGCCGTCGGGACGACGTTCACCCCGTTCGCGCCGCTGGCCGACGCGGGCCTGATGCCGCCGCCGGTCACCGACCGCGACGGGCTGCGGCAGCTGCTCGCGGAGGCGGAGCAGTGGGTACGCCCGGCCGACGCCCGGCCCCGCCGCCACGACCGCACGCTGCTCGTGGTCATCGCCTCGCTGCCGGAGCTGACCGAGGGGCCGGACCTGAACCGGTTGCTGGCCCTGGCCCAGCACGGGCCGGACGCCGGGCTGCACCTGGTGGTCGCCGGCTGGCCGCCGCCCCCGCTGACCGCGGAGACCACCCAACGCCCGCTGCCGCGCACCACGCAGCTGGCGCTGCGCAACCCGTACGCGCTGGTCAGCGACCCGCCCGGGGCGTCCTACGCGGCGGCTCCGCGCGGCGGCGCCCACCTGGTCCCGCCGGTCGGGCTCAACGCACCGGTGTTCCTGGACGAGGATCCGCCGGCCCACCTGTTCGAGCGGGTGTGCCGGCACCTGGTGGCCGAGACCGCGGCGCTGGCCGGCACGACGCTGGCGGACCTGCTGCCGGACCCGGCGGCCGGGCGGTGGACCGAGGACGCCGCGGACGGCCTGACCACGGTGGTGGGCCGCGACGGCGACACCCCGGTGCGGCTGCGCTTCAACGACCTGACGCCACACTGGATGGTCGGCGGGCGCTCGGGCGCCGGCAAGACGGCGTTCATCATCAATGTGCTGTACGGGCTGGCCACCCGCTACTCCCCCGACGAGCTGACGCTCTACCTGCTGGACTTCAAGGAGGGCGTGTCGTTCGCCGAGTTCGTGCCGACCGCCCGCGACGGCAGCTGGCTGCCGCACGCCCGCGCGGTGGGCGTGGAGTCCGACCGCGAGTACGGCCTGGCGGTGCTGCGCGAGCTGGAGGCGGAGATGACCCGCCGGGCGACCGCGTACAAGCGGGCCGGGGTCACCCGGTTCACCGACCTGCGCGCGGCCGGCGGCGCCCGGCTGCCCCGGGTGCTGTGCGTGATCGACGAGTTCCAGGTGCTGCTCGCCGGGGCCGACCGGCTGGCCGGGGAGGCGGTGGCGCTGCTGGAGTCGCTGGCCCGCAAGGGCCGCTCGTACGGCATCCATCTCGTGCTGGCCAGCCAGACGGTGCGCGGCGTGGAGGCGCTGTACGCCAAGCGCGACTCGATCTTCGGCCAGTTCCCGGTGCGGGTGGCCCTGCCCGGCGGCGGGGACGTGCTGGACCCGACCAACGACGCGGCCGCCGGCCTGCCGCTGGGCACCGCGGTGGTCAACACGGCCGGAGGGTTCGGGGGGCCGCGCGGCGCCACCCGCGGCCACGAGCGCACCGTGCGCTTCCCCGACCCGCACGCCGACCGGGCGGCGCTGCACGAGCTGCGGCACGCGCTGTGGGCGGGCCGGAAGCCGGACGCGGCACCGCCGTTCGTGTTCGCCGGCTACGCCCAGCAGAGCCTGGCCGACGACCCCACCTACCGGGCCGCGCTGGCGGGCCGGGTGGCCCGCCCCACGGTCCTGCTGGGCCGCGCGATCGACGTGCCGCTGTCCACCGCCGCGTTCCCGCTGGACGGCACCCCGGGCCGCCATCTGGCGGTCCTCGGCGCCAGCGCGGACGGCGCCCGGGTACTGGACGCGGCCGCCCGCGGCCTGTCGGTCCAGCACCCGCCGGGCGCGGCGCGCTTCGTCCTGGCGTCGCTGGTCGCCGACGGCGACGCGCTGGCCGGCGCGCTTGCCGCGGATCTGGCCGAGCGGCACCCGGTCACCACGGTGGACGCGGCCGGTCTGTCCGCGGCGTGGGACGAGCCGGGCCCCGGCTACCTGGTGGTCTTCGGCATGGACGCGGCGGCGGGCGGGGGCGCCGGCCGGCTGCCCGGCGATCGGCTGCGGGCCCTGCTGCGCGACGGACCGGCCCGCGGCGTGCACCTGCTGTCCTGGTGGCGGGGCACGCGCCGGTTCACCGAGGAGCTGGGCCTGGCGGGCCGGGAGGACGTCGCGGGGCTGCTGTTCCTCAACGTCTCGGGCGCGGACGCCACCATGGTCGTCGGGCAGCCGGTGGACTGGCAGCCGCGGCCCAACCGGGCGCTGCTGTTCGACCGCCACGCGGACCGCGGCACGGTGGTCGTGCCGTTCCTCGGGGTTTCCGCCGATCCGGACGGAGCGTCCGCATGACCGCCCCCGCGACCGGCGGGCCGCAGTCGACGACCGGCAGCCAGCACCCGGCGACCGGCGGCCAGCACCCGCCGGGCGCCCGTCCAGACCCGACAACCGGCGGGCCGGATCCGGCGGCGGCGTGGGCGGACTACCTGGTGGCGGCCCAGCGGCTGGACG
>DATMJT010000372.1:0-7333 GCA_035553735.1 Pilimelia sp. | reverse complement strand
CCCGATTCCGGCGCGACCACCGGCGGGTACGCGCCCGGCCGGTGGTCGCGTACCCGCCGCGCCGGCTGAGCACGGCGCGCGGGAATCCCGCCGAGCGGCTCAGCGGGCCGGCGGCGGACCTACCTGCCCCCCGTCGCCGGGCCGGGCGTCGTCACCGGCCTGTCGCGGCCGCTGCCCGGGTGGCGGGGCCTGGCCCGGCGGCAGCCAGTTGCGGCGCACGAGCCGCAGCTCCGCCTCCGCCGCGGCGAGGTCGGCCGGTCGGGGCCGCGCCGCGTCCCGGGCCCGCAGCGCGGCGTCGAGGCTCACCTGGGACGCCGCGGAGGTGGCCAGGCCGCGCAGGCCCGGGTCGGGGCGGCCCGGACCCGCCGGGCCGCTGCCCGTGCGGGGGTCGGCCGGGCCGTCGGCGGTGCGGGGGTCGGCCGGGCCGCGCCCGCGCGGCCCGCTGGGTGCCGGGTCCGGCCCGGCGCGTGGGCCCGCCTGGTCGTCGAGGTCACCGCCGGGCGCCGGGGCGCCCGGGACGCGGTGACGCGCCGCGCCCACGGGCCCGGGGTCGGGCGTCGGCCGCGCCCGGTCGCCCGCCGCCGGCGGGGTCAGCCGGCGGCGGCGCCGCCGTTCGGGCTCCGCCATGACCCGACGGTACGGCCCCGCCGGGCCCGCGTCACCCGGCCGCCGGTCCACGAAAGCCCGGGCATCGCGTCCGGGTGGCGCCGTCCCCGCTGCCACGTCCGAGGCCGAGCGGTCTGGGCCGGCGGTTGGTCGGCTCGCTACCCTCAGGGGTGGGGCGGGTACGCAGCGCCGGCCCACGTCGTGGGGGAGGACGAATGGCGGACGGGACGCAGCCGTGGGCCGAGCGCACCCTGGAGGTTCCGACGGACCCGTGGGCGCACGCCGACGAGGCGTGGCCGGGGCCTGCCACGCCCCCGTACCCGGGCGGTCCGGCGCGCGGCGGGCCGGTGGCCGGCGCTGCTCCGCGGGCGGCCTTCCAGCGGGGGGTCGCGCAGGTGAGCCCGTCGGCGTCACGCGGGCACCCACCGGCCCGGGGCGCCGACCACACCCGGGTGGTCGACGCGGTGCCCCCGGCGCCCCCGGCGCCGCGGCCCCCGCTGGCGTACCGGATGCGCCAGCTGCGCCGCGGCCGCGAGTGGAGCGCCATCGGGGCGCTGTTCGCCTTCGTGGGCTGGGGCGTCTGGTTGATCAGCGTGCGCGGCGGCGACCTGACGGTGCCGGTCCTGGCCTTCGTGCTGGTGCTGCTCGTGGCCGTGGGCGTGTTCGCGCTGGCCCGGCTGCTCGGCCAGGTGGTGCTCGAACGCGGGCTCGGCCGGGTCCGGCACAGCGCGACGGGCGCGCACCTGGTGACCGGGGCGTTCCTGGTCGCCGCCGGCCTGGGCTACCTGAGGCAGACCCCGTGGATCGTCGAGTCCTGGAACTGGGTGACGGCACTGTTCTGAAGCTGGGCGGCGCCCCGGTCCGGCGTCGCGCCGCGATGACCGCGGACGGCGATAACCGGCGGCGCCGGGCCGGGGCCGCCGCTAGGCTGGCCCACCATGACCGCAGCGGCCGGTTCCTCCGGGGCCCCGATCGACCCCGTGGCGCACAACCGCGCCGCCTGGGACCGGGAGGTGGCGTCCGGCAACGAGTGGACTAGGCCGGTGTCGGCGCAGACCATCGCCCGGGCCCGGGCCGGTGACTGGTCGGTGGTGCTGATCGGACACGAGCCGGTCGACCGGTCCTGGTTCCCCGCCGACCTGCGCGGGCTGCGGGTCCTGGCACTGGCCTCCGGCGGCGGGCAGCAGGCGCCGACGCTGGCCGCCGCGGGGGCGCGGGTGACGGTCCTGGACAACTCGCCGCGCCAGCTGGCGCAGGACCGGTTCGTCGCCGACCGGGACGGGCTGTCCCTGGACACCGTGCCGGGCGACATGCGCGACCTGGGAGCCTTCGGCGACGGCGCCTTCGACCTGGTCTTCCACCCGGTGTCCAACCTGTTCTGCCCCGACATCGCGCCGGTGTGGCGGGAGTGCTTCCGCGTGCTGCGCCCAGGCGGGACCCTGCTGGCCGGTTTCCTGAACCCGGACCTGTACCTCTTCGACCGGGAGATCCTGGACACCCGGGGAGAACTGGTGGTCCGTCACGCCCTGCCGTACGCGGACCTGACGCACCTGGACCCGGCCGAGCGCGCGCGGGTCTGCGGCGCGGACGCCCCGCTGGAGTACAGCCACACGCTCGGCGCCCAGCTCGGCGGGCAGCTGGCGGCGGGCTTCGTGGTCACCGGGTTCGCCGAGGCACCGCACCACGCCGATGCCACCGCCCGCTTCATGTCCGGCTACTTCGCCACCCGGGCGGTCAAACCGCCGCTGCCGACCTGACCAGGCCGGTGTCCGCGGCGTCATCCCCGCAGCGTGGTCCCCACACCGGGCCCGCCGCGGCCGCCCGGCGGAGGCGGCCGGCGCCGGTCACCGCGCTGCCGCCGGAGGCGGGCCTAGCCGTGCTGCAGGAGGAGGCGGATCACGCGGTGCTGCGCCGGGCTGAGCTCGGCGAGCACGAGGCGGCCCAGGATGACCTGGGCGGCCTCCGGCCCGCCGGCACGCGCCTGCGGCAGCAGCTCCAGCAGCCGGGGCAGAATCTGCTCCGCGACCTCCGGCACGCGCGGGTCGTCCTCGGGCACCTCGGCGACGGTGGCGAACAGGGCGTCCAGCTCCCGCCATCGGGCCTGCTCCGCGGCGTCCGCGGGCGGCTGCACCGGGCCCTCGCCGGCGGGCTCGTCGCCCAGCGCGCGGGCCACCCGCAGCAGGTCGGCCTCGACGGTGGTGAGCTGCTCGGCCTCCGCGAACGTCCGGTCGAGCGTGGGGTCCACGCCGTCGTCGAGCACGCGGCGAATGGCCGCCCGGCGCTGCGCCAGCGTCTGCTCCTCGGCGGCCAGTTCCGCGTCGAGGTCGGCGAGGACCTCGCGCATGTCCGTCTGTCGGGCGGCGCGGTCCGGACCGGCGAGGGCCGCGGCGACCTCGCTGAGGCCGAGGCCGACCGCGGTGAGCCGGCAGATCTGGATGAGACGGCTGGCGTGGCTCAGCCCGTACGACCGATAGCCCCCCGCGGTGCGGGCCGGTTCGGGCAGCAGGCCGACCTGGTGGTAGTGGCGGATGGTCCGCGGCGTGACGCCGGCGAGGTCCGCAAGTTCTCCGATTCGTAGCACATCGTCAAGTGAAACGCATGACGCAGCGGCAAGGTCCAGTACCGGACGGGCCCGGCCATGGTCAATCGTGGGGGCCCATCCGCGGTCGGGTACGCGTGCCGGTGCCGGCAAGATTCAGAAATCCGGACGTGAATAGATCCATTTCCGCTGGCCGTCGATTTCTTGGTGCGGTTGGTAGCCTTGCAGATCCGCGTGACAGTCGCCAGCGTGTCGATGGGGGGACGCCGTGCCGCATCCGAATTCTTGCGCGTCATCCGTGAACCACACAGAGATTGCGGGTCGCTGGGGCGTTCCGGCGGAGTACGAGATCCGCTTCTGCCGGGCGTTGTCGGTGCTGGAGCGACTCACCGATCGCGAGCTGGAGGTATTCGCCCTCCTGGGCCTGGGCCTGGCGAATCGCCTGATTGCGAAGGACCTCGGCATCACCGAGCGTACGGTCAAGGCGCATGTCGGCGCGATAATGACGAAGCTGGCCATGCGGGGCCGCTGTGAGGTGGCGGTCGTGTCGTTCATCTGGCGGAGCGGGCTGCACGCAGGGCACGACGCCGGAGCGGGCACGCTGCTCGGCTGAAGCGCGGTTGACTGAAATGCCGGCCATGCCCGGTTGTTCCTTGGCCAAAGGTACGGTGTGCAAAGGTGCAATGGAATCCGGCTCGGCCGCGTGAAGACAATATCGTCAGGGTTGCGCGCGCCCTTTCCTGCCAACTCCCACAAGGCACGCCGAGGGGGTGAAAGATCGTGCAGCAGAAGACCACGCTCAGGAAAATGAACGGGACGGTGACGTCGCGGCCGATGGTTAAGGCGGTGGGATGCGCCGCCTGTTGGGCCAGCCACAACATCGCGTTCACCCGGGCCTGCTGGGTTATCCCGCCGACCGCACTTTCCGCCGCGCTGTAATCACCAGCCGGCTGCCGGTGTCGTGCCGGCGCCGTTCGGGGCGGCCTGCCGCCCCGAACGGTCGGTCCGGACAGGCTTCGTGAATTTCGTGGCGGGTCCGCGCGCCGCAGACACCGCGCCGGGTTGCCTTCGAGGGGGATCACGTGACAGCCACTACGTCGCAGCGCCGCGCGGCCGACGCCGGGCGCGCGCAGCCGGCACCGCCGCCGCCGAGCTGGGGGATCCACCTCCAGCCGGCGGGCGGGCTGCTGGTCGAGCGCCGCAGCCTCTACTACGTCCGGCTGTCCGGGACGGCCGTGGAACTGGCGCTCCAGCTCGCCCGGACCGGCAGCATCGAGCGCACCGCCCGGGTGCGCGCCGCGACCGACCGGCGACGACCCGAGGACGTGCGCGCGGAGCTGGTGGCGGGCCTGGGCGGTTCCCCGGTGACCGCGTCGTGGCTGGACGGCGCGCTCGGCGGCGGCGTCCGCGTCTCCGGGTCGACCGAGGCCTACCTGCCGCTGATGGCGATCCTGCAGCTGACCAACCGGTGCAACCTGTCGTGCTCCTTCTGCTACGCCAGCTCCGGCGCGGCGATGCCCGACGAGCTCACCGCCGACGACTGGGTCCGCGTGCTGGAGCGGCTGGCCAGGGCGGGCACCGCCACCGTCACGCTGACCGGCGGCGAGCCCACGATCGCCCGCGACTTCCGGCGGATCCTGGCCACCGCCAGCGCACTGATCGACAGCGTGGACGTGTTCACCAACGGGCTGCACTGGTCGGACGACCTGATCGCGATGGCGGCGGCGTGCGGCAACGTGCAGGCCCAGGTCAGCATCGACGGGCTGGCCGCGCGCCACGACCTGGTTCGGGGGCGCCCCGGCGCCTACGCCGAGTCGCTGGACACCATCCGCCGGCTCAGCGGCGCCGGGGTTCCCGTGTTCGTGGCGATGACCCTGACGCCGGCCAATGTCGGCGACCTCGCGGCGGTGGTGACTGAGGTGGCCGCCGCGGGCGCCCGGCTGTTCCGGGCCAGCCGGGTGGTGACGGTCGGCCGCGGTGACCGCACCGGCTTCGCGCTCACCGAGGAGCAGACCGCGGCCGTGCTGCGCCAGTTCCGGCAGGTCCGTGGTCTGGACATCCGCGTGCTGGCCTGGGACCAGTGCAGTGACATCGGGCAGGAGCTGGCCGGCGCCGGGCTGCCGGTCGAGTTCCTGACCCCGGGCTACCTCAGCTGGTACGTGCGGGCCGACGGCGAGGTCACCCCGTGCCAGATCGAGGAGCAGTCCTTCGGGCAGATCACCGCCGCCCCGCTCGAGCACCTCGGCAGGCCCGACCGGCTCGCCGACGTGCGGGCGCGAGCCCGGGGTTGTCGGTGCATCCGCCGGTTGAACCCGGACACCGAGGTCGACCTGCCGTTCGGCCTGGCCCCCGCGGATGCGCGTGCGGGCGGGGCCTGCGCGTGCGCGACCTCGGGCGGCGGGGGTCGCTGCGGTGGCTGAGGTGCTCGCTCTGGCGCTGGCCGCCGTGGGCGTGGCGGTGTTCCTGCGGGTGCGGCCACACGCGTTCCCGACCCATGACGCACCCGCCGCCGGCACGGCCGCCGAGGCCACCCGGGCCGCCGCGGCGGCGGTACGGCGGCTGTGCGGGCTCGACGTGAGCCGGTGGCGGTCGTTCGCGGTGCTGTCCTTCGACGACGCCACGGTGGACCGCCTGCACCAGCTCGGCACCGCGGGGCCGCCGCACGCGTTCCTGGTCGACTGCGGGCTGTCCGGCAGCTGGCGGGTGCGGTTCGTCACGCCCGGCGGCAGCGCCCTGGTGGCCCTGTCCGCCCACGGCGAGGTGGTGCTGTTCGACCTGGTCGGCACCGCGTACGAGGAGGTGGCCGCCGCGGCCGCCGGCGCGCCGCCGGCCGGCGAGCGCGACGGGGCCCTGTCCCGCGACGAGGTCCTGTCCCGCCTCGGCGCCGACCGGTCCGGCGGCCTGTGGACCCGCGCCCGTCCGGTGGGCGCCGGGTACCGCGAGCGCACGGACGAGGCGGTCGAGCACTCCCGCCGGCTGCGCGTCGACCACGCCGCCGTGCGGATCGACTTCGAGGTGCAGACCGTCGGCGACGCGGTGGTGCGGGTGGACTCGGCGGTGGAGCTGGTCGCCGACGGCGCCCGCGGCCTGGACCAGGCCGACCAGCGCGAGGCGCTGGCCAGCGCCGGCGGCGTGCTCGGCTCTGTGCTCGCCTTCATCGGCGGGATCCTGATCCTGGAGTACGCCGACGGTGCCGGGCGGCCGCTGCTGGCCGCCGTGCTCGGTGCGGCGGTGCTGGTGGCGGCCGCCTACGGCGACGTCGGCGGGTTCCGGTACGCCGCGGTGCACGCCTACGACGGCACGCTGTCGCTGCGCGCCTTCCGGGTCACCAACGCGCTGGTGGCCGCCGTCTCGGCACTGGCCATGACAGCCGTGGTGGTGGTCGCGGCGCTGGCGGGCTCCGTGGTCGCCGGGCGGATCGGCCTGAACGTGACCGGCGACCTGGGCCGGCAGGTCGCCTTCGGCCTGGTGGTCGGGGCGGGCTGGCTCGCGCTCGGCGCGCTCGCGTACGCGCTGCTGCGCCGGGCCGGGCGCGCGCGGGTGGCGCCCAGCCCGGACCGCCGGTCGCTGCGGACGACCGGGATGGACGTGCCGCACGTGCTGTCGGTCACGGCGCAGAGCGCGATCGGCGAGGAGGCGGTGTTCCGGCTGCTCGTCGTTCCGGTGCTGCTCTGGCTCACCGGTGTACCCGTGCTCGCGGCGCTCGTGGCGGCGGCGCTGTGGGCGGCGGTCCACCGCGGCGGCGCGGTGCGTCCCCGGTCGGTCCGCTTCGTCGAGCTCACCGTCGTCGGGGTGCTCCTCGGGGTGACGGCCATCCAGGTCGGATTCGTCGCGGCCCTGGTGGCGCACGCCACGTACAACCTCGTCGTCCTGGCGGCCCCGCTGCTCGGCGGCCGCCCCGCCGACCCCGGCCAGCCGGCCGGGGCCGGCGCGCGGTCCGGCGCCCGGGAACCGACGACCGACCCTTCGGAACGACCGGAGCCCGCCGGCACGGCGGCGACTCCGGCGGCGGCAGCTGAGGAGCGACATGGCGATCACCCGTAGCGACTCCACGGTTCCGGCGTCGGCCGCGGCGGCGCGGCCCGGCACGCCGACCGCACCGCCCTCCCGCGGGGCCCCGCCGCCGGACGGGGTGTTCCCGCCCGGCGCCGCCTTCCCGCCGGACGGGGCGTTCCCGCCCGGCACCGG
>DATMJT010000371.1:0-7556 GCA_035553735.1 Pilimelia sp. | reverse complement strand
GTCTTTACCACCCAGACCGGAACCGCCCTGGACGCCGCCAACGTCCGCCGCAGCTTCCGCACCATCGTCAAGGCCGCTGGCCTGGAACGCCTCGACTGGACCCCCAGGGAAATGCGTCACAGCTTCGTATCGATCATGTCCGCCAACGGTGTCGACCTGGAAGCCATCGCGGACTTGGTCGGCCACTCCGGCACCACCGTCACCGAACGGGTCTACCGCCACCAGCTCCGACCCGTGCTCTTGGCAGGAGCGACCGTCATCGACGACATCTTCGGCACCCATACGGGGTGACACTCACTTTGACACCCGGGATCGCAACGAGGCCATCTCCGACGTGGGAGATGGCCTCTGAGCTGCGTGGGCGATACTGGGATCGAACCAGTGACCTCTTCGGTGTGAACGAAGCGCTCTCCCGCTGAGCTAATCGCCCGCAACGGGATCCGACTGTACCGGATCGTCGCCCGGGCCCGCACGCTGGGGCCGCCGGGCGCGTCAGTACGCCTCGAGGAACTCCCAGAGTTCGTGGAGAAGGTCGACCTTGAGGCTGTACCGGACCGAGATGAGCAGCACGCTTCCGATGAAGGCCAGGCCCAGCAGCCCGATGAGGAACCGGACCAGCAGCGACTGGCGGCGCACCCAGTCGGTCCAGCGGCGGACCTGGGTCCGGGTGAAGCGCAACAGGTGCTTGGCCCAGACGAACTCGACCGCCCAGATGGCGAGGCCGAGGATGACCAGGGCCCAGCCCGGCCCGGGGAGCGGGATGAGCACGATCCCCACGGCCACCACCAGGCCGCCGAGGAGCGCGACCCCCGCCTTCAGCGCGATCCGTCCCGTCGGGTTGGCGCGGACCACCGCGAGACCGTCTCGCATCCGCACCTTGACCCCGCGGCGTCCGGAGGTCGCCACCCCGGTGCCGCCGAGCCCCGACGCCGGCGTGGGACTCGCCACGGCGACGCCCGGAGCGGCCTCGGGGGTGGGCTGATCCGAAACGCCACGCGGCGAGGGTGGTTTCATCCCCATTTCACCTCGGAGTCTCGATCGGGCCGTCACTTTGCTGCTGGACTGGACGTTACCGGAGTGAGTCGACGCCTGAATGCCACCGACACCGCGCAGGCCGAGCAGCTGGGCAGAACCGGACAGAATAGCCGACCTCCCGATCCGGGTGGCGGGTTTGGATTCGTTCTCCCACTACTAGGTGAGATCAGCGTATGGCGGAGCGTAACTAGGGAGAGTCACCTGACTATGAGAAATGCGGGGTTGATCTGCCCCGCCGCGGTGCCGGGGGGAGTACGTCAATGAGCGCCATCCGACCGACGACCGTTGAGGTCGAGACGTCACTGCGGCTTGTCGCACCGGACGCGACCGCTCTGCCGGTACGCGCCAGCCTGCGGTACGACCCGGCCGACCCGTACGCGGTCCACGTCCTGTTCCACGCGGAGTCGGCCGGCGGCGAGGCGGTGAGCTGGTCCTTCGCCCGGGAGCTGTTGGTGACCGGGTTGGACGAGCCAGCCGGCATCGGTGACGTACGGGTCTGGCCGTGGGCCACGCCGCGCGGCGACTTCGTCGCGCTGGCCCTGTCGTCCCCGGACGGCAACGCCCTGTTCGAGGTACCACGCAGCGTCCTGGTGCGCTTCCTGCGGCGCACCTATGTCGTGGTGGCGCGCGGCAAGGAGACGGACCACCTCGACGTCGACGCCGCGGTCAACCGCCTCCTCGCCGGCCGCTGAGGCACCTTTTCCATTTTGCCTGAATAGTCCGGGTTTGCCAGTGCGGCGGCTGGGTAGTCCTGTCGGCGCAGCGATGCGCACCGCAGGTAGGCAGGCGAGGGAGAGACGATGGCGTCCGACGCGATCACGCTGATCAAGAATGACCACCGGGTCCTGGAGAAGTTGTTCGAGCTGCTGAAGAAGGCGGACAGCGAACGCCCGGCACTGCTGGCCGAGGTCGCCGCCCGGCTGTCCGCCCACTCCTGGGCCGAGGAGGAGCGGGTCTACCCCGCCCTCGTCAAGGCCGACCCGGCCGAGGAGGGCCAGGTCTACCACGGCGTGGAGGAGCACCACGAGGCCACGGAGCTGCTGCACAAGCTCCAGGTGACCGACCCCTCCAGCAGCCAGTTCGACAGCCTCCTGGAGGAGTTCATCGAGGCGGTGAACCACCACGTCGAGGAGGAGGAGACCGAGATCCTCCCCGGCCTGGCCGAGGCCGTGGACCAGACCCGCCTGGAGGAGCTGGGCCGCGCTTTCGAGGAGCGCCGGATCAGCATCCTGGAGGCCCACGGCGTGGACGACAAGGCGGTGGGTAGCGGGGCGGCCGCCATGAAGTTCGCGGTCGGCGAGACCGCCGGCCGGGCCGACGTCTCTGGGATGACGCGCGAGGAGCTCTACCAGAAGGCGCAGGACGCGGACATCCCCGGCCGGTCCCAGATGACCAAGGAGGAGCTGGCCCGCGCGGTGACCGAGCGCGGCTGAGGCGGCCGGATCGTCCCCGTGACGGTCCACGGCCGACGCGGCGGACCGGGCCGCGGCGACACCCACCCGCCCGGTGGCGCGGCAATCCGCCGCGGCGGGCCGGGCGACGTCGCCACGACTGTCTCCATGACTGCGGGGCGTACCTCTTCGGGTACGCCCCGCAGTCGCGTTTTCGCTGCCCATGACGATGCCAGAGATGCGGCGTCGGATGCGCGAGGCGACCGGGCCAGCTACCGTCGGGCCGTGGTGGTGGGTACCGGACAACACACCGGGGCGCCTCCGGCGACCCGGCCGGTCGTGCGCGCCACCACCCTGCGCGAGCTGCCCCACCACACGCGCAGCCGGCCGAGCCGGCTCGACCGCCACGAGCTGCTGCTGGTCACGGCCGGGCACGGCGTGCACATGGTGGACTTCGTCGCCCAGCCGTGTCGGCCCGGCACGCTGATCTGGGTGCGGCCGGGTCAGGTGATCGGGTACGGCGGGCAGCCGGGGCTCGACGCCATCCTGGTGAGCTGGCCGGCGGACCTGTTCGCGAGCCTGCGGATCGGCGCCCCGGCGCTGGCCGATCCGTTCGGGCCCACCAGGTGGCAGCTCGGCGGCGAGGACGGTGACGCGATCGTCGACGAGGTGAGCCAGCTCGTGGTGGACATCGGGCGGCACGACGCCGGGGGGCTTCCCCCCGAGCTGCTGGGCCACCAGCTCGCGGTGCTGCTGCTGCGGATCGCGCTGCTGCCGCCCGAGCCGGGCGCCGACCGGTGGGAGACGCCCGCGACCGGCGATACGACCGGCGGCGTGTTCCGTCGGTTCCGCAGCGAGGTCGAGCGCTCCTACACGGCGACCCGGCGGGTCGAGGACTACGCCGCGCGCCTGGGCTGCTCGGTCCGCACGCTGACCCGGGCCAGCCTGGCGGCCACCGGCCGCACGGCCAAACAGCTGGTGGACGACCGGGTGGCGCTGGAGGCGCGCCGCCTGCTGGCGGGTACGTCGCTGCCCGTGGCGGAGGTGGGCCAACGGCTGGGGTTCGCCGAGCCGACGAACTTCGGTCGCTTCTTCCACCGGGAGGTGGGCTGCAGCCCCGGCGCGTTCCGGGCGGCGGTGTGCGAACGTCCGCCTCCCGGACCGCCGCCCGGGGAGTCGGCGCTCCCGGGACCGGGGCCCTCCGGATCGGGGCGCTGCGGATCGGAGCAGTGGGAACCGGCGCGGCCGGGACCCGGGCAGTGGGAACCGGCGCCGGCGGGGTCGATGCCCCTGCGGTCGACGCCCCGCGTGCCGGCGCCCCGACGGCCGCCGCACGTCGAGGCGCCCCGGCGCCGGGTCGGCGAGTCGCCTCCGCCGCCGGGCTGATCCGCATTCGCCCCGGCCCCGCACCGGCCGGGCCGGGCGGGCGCGCGGACCCCGACCGACCGGCGGGGCGCGGCCGAGGGCGGATCCGGGGACAGGCATGATGGGAGGGTGCAGGTCTCGGCTCGGGGTGACTACGCGGTACGGGCGGCGCTCAGCCTCGCGGCGGCGTACCCGGCGTTGCTGTCGGCCCAGTCGATCGCGCAGCAGCAGGGCATGCCGCACAAGTTTCTGGAGGCGGTGCTGGCGGATCTGCGGCGGGCGGGGCTGGTGCGCGCGCAGCGGGGCGCCGAGGGCGGCTACACGCTGACCCAGCCGCCGACGGAGGTCACGGTCGGCGCGGTGCTGCGGGCGGTGGACGGACCACTCGCCGGCGTACGCGGCCTGCGCCCCGAGGAGACCGCGTACGAGGGTGCCGCGGAGAACCTGCCGTCCCTGTGGGTCGCCGTGCGCGCCGCGGTACGCGACGTGGTGGACGAGGTCACCCTCGCCGAGCTGGTCACCGGGCGGATGCCGGCCCGGGTACGCAAGCTCACCAGCCGACCGGACGCCTGGCAGTCCCGCTGACGGACCCGCCCGGTCCCGCGCCAGCCACCGTCTGGTGTGGAGTGTCACGGACGGGTTTGTGCGCCGCCGCGACCGGGAACCGTGTCGTCACCCGGTTGGCGAAAGGAGCACGGCAATGGGCCTGCTGTTCCGCAAGGTGGTCAGGTTTGGACCGCTGCGACTGAACTTCACCCGGAACGGATTCTCCTCGTGGAGCGTCAAACTGGGTCGCTGGTCGTGGAACTCACGGGCCAGGGCGCATCGGGTCGACCTCCCCGGCCCGATGTCCTGGCGCTCGAGCCGCTGACCGGCAAGGTGGGGTTGTTGCTCCAGGGGTTGATGGGGAGACAGGGGCGCCGGGCGACCGGCGCCCCTGTCGCGCCGCAGGTCAGCGGGCAAGCGTGATGTGCACCTCGCCGGTCAGCCGGCCGCGCTGCGGCTCCCGGCGTACGGCGCCGGAGGCGAGCAGCACGGTCAGCGCGCGGGTCACGTCGGTCGCCCGGTAGATGGTCTCGGCCACGGCGTAGCGCTTCAGCTGCGTCACCGTCCGACCGCCCGCGGCGTGCAGATGGGCCAGCAGCGCCCGGCGCAGCGGCCCGGGGTGCGGGGTCAGGGAGATGTCCAGCAGCGCCCGGTCGGCGTCGCGGGGGTCGCGGTACCGCACCCCGGCGTACTCGTCGACCGCCCACAGCGCGTCCTTGAAGGCGTCGAGCGCCCGCGGCGCGTCGGTGCCGAACAGCAGCGTCTCCGTGGCACCGTCCTCGGCGACCAGTTCGACGGCGGCGAGCAGCCCGGCGCCCGCGGCCGCCAGCGCCGCGCGGCAGCCCTCGGCACCCGCCCCGTCGCCGGCCACCACCAGGATCACCTCACCGCAGTCGCCGCCCAGCAGCGCGGTCAGCTCGGCGGGGGTCGGCGGTCCCGCGCCGGCGTCCGCGGTGGCGTCCAGGTAGCCCAGCAGCGGGCCGTCCACCGGATCGGGCGGCGCCGGCGCCGCCCCGGGCGGCCGGACGGCGACCTCGACGGTCAGCCCGGTCGGCACGCCACCGCGGTCGCGCACCGCGCCGACCGCCCGGTTCAGCGCGGCGGCACGCGCGGCGTCGCGGGCGCCCAGCCGCACCGCCAGGGTGCGCCGGGCCAGCAGGTCGGCGAACTCCCCGAACACCTGCAGCGCCGCCGTCGCCGTCGCCGGCGTGGCGAACCCGTCCAGGTAGCAGGCGTGCCGGGCATGGCGCAGCGCCGTCGGCACCCAGGCGTCGAGGTAGCGCACCAGCAGCTCGCGGCGCAGCGCGGCCAGCGGCGCCGACGGCACCGTGCCGGGATCGGTCATGGGACCGGTTCTACCGCTGGCCGGGGCCCGTTGTCACGCCTTCGCCGATTCGGCGGGTACCGAGATGCCCACCCCGCCCGGGGTGCGTGCGCCGTAGCGCTCCTTCTCCCGGGCGAGATCCAGCCGGCCGATCCGCGTGCGGGCCTGGCGTGCCGCGTCGTCGAGCAGCGACGCGGGCACGATCCACACCACCTCGAACTCCAGGCCGTCGGGGTCATGGCCGTAGAGGCTCTTGGTGGTGCCGTGGTCGGCGGTGCCGACCAGCGCGCCGACCTCGGCCAGCCTCCCGGCGAGGCGCTCCAGGTCGGCCAGCGTGCGGACCTCCCAGGCCAGGTGGTACAGGCCGACCGCGCCGCGCCCGGCCGTGGACGGCCGGGCCTGCGGCCCCACCTCGAAGAGTCCGAGATCGTGGTCGTTCGTCGAGTCCGGCGCCTGGAGGAAGGCGGCCCGGGTGAAGCCGTCGGGCACCATCGGGACGCTGCGGAACCCGAGGACCTCGTGGTAGAACGCGAGGCTGCGAGCGAGGTCGGAGACGTAGAGCACCGCGTGGTTGAGCCGGAAGACGCCCATGAGAACCCCCTGTCCGAGATCGGCGCGACGAATACTTGAACATTCAAGTATTCGTCCGTATTCCATGTCGGCGGCGGTGACCTTCGTGGCCCCTTGTACTCAGTGTGCTCCGCCGCGCACTATGGGGCGTGTCTCTGGGTCTGGACGATTCCACCGCGCGGGCGTACGCCCTGGTGGCCGCCGGTGAGCTGCCGCGGGCCCGGGCCGTGTTGGAGGCCGCGCTGTCGGCGCAGCCGCTGGACCGCAGCCCGCTCAGTCCGGCCGCCGCGGAGGCGGCCAGCCTCTACGCCCGGGTGCTGCTGGCCGGCGGCGAGACCGCGGCGGCGTACGGCTGGTCGAGGTATGCCCACGAGGCCCAGCGTCGCCTGCACGGTCCCTCGGACGAACGCACCGTGCGGGACGCGGCCACCCTGGCCGCGGCGAGCCTGCGCCGGGGAGACCTGGGCGCCGCCGAGGCGCTGTACGGGGAGGTGGTCGGTCGGCTGGCCGAGCTGGACGGCCACCGGGCGCCCCGTGCCCTCGCCGCCCGCGCCGACCTCGCCACGGTGTGGCACGCGGCGGGCCGCTGCTCGGCCGCCCGCGCGGAGCTGGCCTCGGTCCTGGCGGCACAGCGGGAGATCCGGGGAGCGGGCGACCCGGCCGCCATCCGAATGCTCGCCCGACTCGGCGCGATGGCCCGCGACTGCGGGGACGAGGCCGCCGCCCGCCGGCACTTCGCCCAGGCCGGTGCCCTGCGCCGGGAGTACCTGCCGGCCGGGCACCCGATCGCCGCGCAGACCGACTCGTTGGCGGGTGCGGCCGCCGACCCACGGCACCGCTGCGCGGCGCCCGAAGGCGACGGCGGCTGGCCGCCCGAGCCGGGCGCGTACCCCGGGCCCGACCCGGTGACCCGCCCGGGCTCACCGGCCCGGACCGGCCCACATCCCCGGCGCGACCCGCAGATCACGGCCGACCCGCAGATCACGGCCGACCCGCACGCCCGGACCGTGCCGCACGCCCGGACCGACCCCCACGCCCGCAGCGGCGGGCACGCCGCGTCGGCCGCCGCGGCGGACCCGACCACCGCCCTGCCCGTGCGGCGGCCGCCCGGACCCGTCGGCGAGCCGGCCCGTCGACGCCGGGCCGTCTGGGCCGTCTGCGCGGTGCTCGGCGCGGTGGGCATCGGTCTGGGGTGGCTGGCCGCGGCGGCGCTACCCGGCCCCGGAGCCGAGCCGCCCGACCGGGCCGCGCCGCAGCCGCCCACCGCGTCGGCCCACGGCACCGCGTCGCCGCCGGGGTCTCCGGCGCCGCCGACAGCCCCGCCC
>DATMJT010000370.1:0-8716 GCA_035553735.1 Pilimelia sp. | reverse complement strand
GCCGTACCCCGGACCGCAGCCCGGCCACCCGCGGTGCCGGCGCCCGCGCCTCGCTCGCCGGCCGCCCCGACGCCGGCCCCGCCCGTACCGGCGGACCGGCCCCGCGGCTGGTTCCCGCCGACGTCGCCGGCGCCCGACCGGCCCCCGGCCGTGGCGAGCCCGGACACGGTGTTACCGGTCGCCGACGGCGTCGCGGCCGGGGCCGCCACGGCGCTGCGGTCGCCCACCGTGATGAACCCCGTGGTCCGGCCACGCACCCCGGGACACGACGCGGCGGAGCCCGGCGCGCAGCCCGCAGAAACCCCGCCGGGCACCGACCTGTCCGAGCCGCCGGACGGTGGGCCGACCCCCGGAGCCGCCGCCCCGGCCGAGGTGGTGCCCGCCCGGGATCCGGAGCAGGTGCTGGCGGCGTACCGGTGGCGGTTCCACCCCGAGACGCTGCGCGAGCTGGTGGAGGACCCCGACGAGCTGCGCACCGTCCGGGACGGGCTCTCCGAGAAGCTGGCGGGCGCCGCCGACAACGCCGCCCGGGCCCGGCTGCTCAGCCTGCGGGCGGTGGTCTCGCGGATCCTGGGCGACCTGGGCAAGGCCCTCGCCGACGGCAAGCTGGCCCTGGCCCACGCCGAGGCCACCGGTGAGCTGCGCCGGATCGCGATCGCCCAGGCGCGGCTGGCGCACGTGCTGCAGTGGCGGGGCGAGTTCGCCGAGGCCGACCGGCTGTTCGCCGTGGCCAACTCCCCGGAGCTGCCGGACCGACTGCGGGCCACCATGCACGAGCACGCCGGCCGCTCCTGCTACGACCAGGGCCGCTACATGGAGGCGTGCAACCACTTCGAGCGGGCGCTGGACCTGCGCCGGGTGGAGGACCCGGAGCTGATCGCCCGGACCGAGCTGGCGCTGGACGCGGTCCTGGCCAAGGTGGCCGAGAAGGGCTGGGGTCCGTACCCGCGCTCCGCCGAGGAGGTGCTCCAGCTGCACCGCCCGCCGGTGCCGACCTTCGACGAGGCCGCCGCGCGGTGGGGGTATTTCACCCCGGACGGGCAGCCGGCCGTGCCGCCCGCGTACGCGGACGCGCAGCCGTTCCACGAGGGCCTGGCGTGGGCCCGGCGACCCGAGACCGCCACCTGGGAACTGATCGACGAGACCGGAGCCGTGGTGATCGCCGCGTCCGCCGGCTACCGCGGCGTGAGCGCGTTCTCCGAGGGACTGGCCTGGGTGTCCCGCGACGGCGGCGGCGGCTGGGTCGCCATCGACCGGGCCAACGCCGTGGTCGTCGCCACCGGGTTCGACGACGCCCGGCCGTTCCGGCACGGCGTCGCGCCGGTGCGCCGGCGCGGCTGGGGTGCGGTGGACCGGAACGGCCGGGTGGTGCTGCCGCTGCGCTACACCAGCTTCGCCACCGCGCTCACCGACGGCCGCTACGTGGACGGCTTCACCGAGGAGGGGCTGGCCATCATCAACGCGGCCGGGCTCAAGGGCGTCGCCGACCGCACCGGCCGGATCATCGTGCCGCCGACCCACCCGGCGGTGGTCATCCACCCCGTGGCGCTCCTGGTCGCCGACGACGCCGGTCGGTGGGGGGCGCTGGACCGCCGCGGCGAGCCACTGATCGACCCCGTGCACGCCAGCCGGGCCGAGGTGATCGACGAGATCGACCGGCTGCTGGCCGACACCACCCCGGTCCTCTGAGATCACCCGCGTAGGGTCGCGGGTATGGACTTTCGACACCTGGGCCGCTCCGGCCTGATCGTCAGCGAGATCTCGTACGGCAACTGGATCACCCATGGCTCCCAGGTCGAGGAGGACGCGGCGACGGCCTGCGTGCGGGCCGCCCTCGACGTGGGGATCACCACATTCGACACCGCCGACGTGTACGCGGCCACCCGGGCCGAGGAGGTGCTGGGCCGGGCCCTGGCGGGCGAGCGCCGGGAGGGCCTGGAGATCTTCACCAAGGTCTACTGGCCGACCGGCCCCGGACGCAACGACCGGGGGCTGTCGCGCAAGCACATCATGGAGTCCATCAACGGCTCGCTGCGCCGGCTGCAGACCGACTACGTCGATCTCTACCAGGCGCACCGGTACGACTTCGCCACGCCGCTGGAGGAGACGATGACGGCGTTCGCCGACCTCGTCCGGGCCGGCAAGGTGCTCTACATCGGCGTCTCGGAGTGGACCGCGGCGCAGATCCGCGCGGCGCACGAGTTGGCGGTGGAGCTGCGGGTGCCGCTGGTGTCCAACCAGCCGCAGTACTCGATGCTCTGGCGGGTCATCGAGGCCGAGGTGATCCCCACCAGCGAGGAGCTGGGCCTGAGCCAGATCGTCTGGTCGCCGATCGCCCAGGGCGTGCTCAGCGGCAAGTACCTGCCGGGCCAGCCGCCGCCGGCCGGCTCGCGCGCCACCGACGAGAAGTCCGGCGCCGGCTTCATCGCCCGGTTCATGACCGACGAGGTGCTGTCCACCGTGCAGCGGCTGCGGCCCCTGGCCGAGCAGGCGGGGCTCAGCATGGCGCAGCTGGCCATCGCCTGGGTGCTGCAGAACCGCAACGTGGCGTCGGCCATCGTCGGGGCGTCCCGTCCGGAGCAGGTGCACGACAACGCCAAGGCGGCCGGCGTCCGGCTGGACGCGGACCTGCTCAAGGCCATCGACGAGATCATCGAGCCGATCGTGGAGCGTGACCCGGCACAGACCGTCTCGCCGCCCGAGCGGCCGTGACGCCCGCGGTGTCGGGCGGGCCGGCGGCCCGCCCGACGCCCTGGCGTCACTGCGGGGGCAGCAGGCTCATCCGGTACTCCACCCGCTCGTCCTCGAGGAGGCTGACCGAGGTGACGCCGGCGGCCGCGAGCTCCCGCCAGCTCTGGCCGATCCAGGACTCCGCGTCCGCCTGGGTGCCGAACGTCTCGGTCGGCCCGTCGACCCGCTGCCCCTCGGCGCCCTCGTATCGCCAGCTCCACGGCATATCGCCGCTCCCCTCGTCGTGCGGTCCCGGCGCGCCTGCCCGCCGCATCCGATCATGCCGACCGGCGCTGCTCCGAGCCTAGTCTGCGCGCCATAAGGTACGGGCATGCCGGTTGACGGATGGAACGCGGTTCTCGTGCTCGGCGGGATCCGCTCAGGCAAGTCCGAGTTCGCCGAGTCGTTGGTCGCCGACGCCCCCGGCGTGCGCTACGTCGCCACGGCCGCCGACCCGCCGGAGTCGGACCCCGAGTGGTCGGCCCGGCTGGCCGCGCACCGCGCGCGGCGTCCGGCGGGGTGGACGACGGTGGAGACCGGCGCCGACCCGGCCCGCCTGGTGAAGGTGCTGGCCGAGGCCGGGCCCGAGGACACGCTGCTGGTCGACGACCTCGGCGGGTGGGTGGCCGCGGCCCTGCCGCGCCTGCCGCAGGCTGGTGCCGCCGAGGGCACCGGGCAGGACGCCACCGGCGAACCCGCCCCACCCGCGGTCGCGGCGGACCTGGCGGCCGCCGTCCGGGCCTGCCCCGGCCGGCTGGTGCTGGTCAGCCCCGAGGTCGGCCTGTCGCTGGTGCCCGCCGATCCCGTCGGCCGCGCGTTCGCCGACGCGCTGGGGGGCGTCAACCGGGCCGTCGCGGACGCCTGCGACGCGGTCGTGCTGGTGGTGGCGGGCCAGCCGAGCTGGCTGAAGCCCACCGCCCCGGAGGTGGTGGCCACCGCGGTGCGCGACCGCGCCGCCGCGCCGCCGCCGGCCCCCGCGGCACCCCCGTCGGGCAGGGCCCCGGCCGCGACCGCACCCGGCACCACACCCGCGGCGCCGGCGCCCGGCACGCCCGCCTCGGCACCGGCGCCCGGCCCGGCCTCCGCGGCAACCACGGGCCGCACCGTGGTCGCGGCGGCGGTGCCGGCGGCCGTGCGGGTGGTCGACGCGCCGGACGACGGCGACGACCCGGCCGTTCCCGACATCGCGGCCGGGATGTTCCTGCCGATGCCCGACGAGGCGGCCGCGACGGACGCGGGCGAGCGACTGTCCCGCCTGGACACCGCCGGCGGCGGCCTCGGCGAGCTGGCCCGGGTGGTCACCTTCGCCGCCGGCACGCAGGGCCGCCCGGATCCCGCCGCGTGGCGCTCCCCGCGGCTGCTGCTCCTGCACGGCGACCACGCCGGGGGCTCCGCCGCCGGGCACCGGCCCGGCGACTCGGCCCGGCGGACGGCACAGGCCCGGGCCGGCGAGGGGCCGCTCGCCCAGCTGGCGGCCGCCGCGGGGGCCAGCCTCCAGGTCGTCGACGCGCCGCCCTCGGCGCCGATCGAGGACGGCCCGGCCATCACGCCGGACGAGGCCGCGCAGGCCCTGCGGTACGGCTGGCGGCTCGCCGCCCGCGCCGCCGCCGACGGCGTCGACGTGCTGCTGCTCGGCGCGACGAGCGCCGGCACCGCGGCCGCGGCCACCGCCGTCCTGGTGGCCACGGTCGGCGCCGAGGCCGCCGCCGTGCTGCCCCGGGTGCTGCGCCCCGACGGGTCGATCGACGACGCCGCCTGGATGCGGCGCTGCGCGGCGGTACGCGACGCGCTGCGACGCACCCACCGCGGCCCGCGCGACCCCCACGAGCTGCTCGCGGAGCTGGCCGGCGGGGACGTGGCGGTCGCCACCGGCGTGCTGCTCGGCGGGGCGGCACACCACCTTCCGGTCCTGCTGGACGGGCCCGTGGGCGCGGCGGCCGGACTGGTCACCCGGGAGGTGGCCAGCCAGGCCCGGCACTGGTGCCTGATGGCCGACCACGGCGGCAGCCCGCTGGTCAGCCTGGTGGCGGACGTGCTCGGCCTCAAGCCGTTCACCGACCTCCGGCTGGACCTCGGCGAGGGCGCGACGACGCTGGCCGCGCTGCCACTGCTCACCACGGCGCTGGAGCTGGCGAGCCGGATGGCCTGGCCCGCCACCCCGCCGGGGCCGGCAGCCGGTGCCTGACCGGGGTCCGACGCCGGCCGGCGGGGCGTCGGACCGGGCCCGCCCGCCCGCGGCGGGTGGGCGCCTCGGCGCCGGGCTGCGGCTCGCGGTCACCACGCTGACCGTGCTGCCGGTGCGCGCCGGCCGGGTGGACCGCGCGGCCGCCGGGGTGGCGATGTCCGCGGCCGCCGGGGTGGGCGCGCTGGTCGGGCTCGCCCAGGCCGGCGCGCTGCTGGGCCTGCACGCGCTAGCCGCACCGCCGCTGGTGTCCGGTGCCGCGGCGGTGGCCTGCGGTGCGCTGCTGACCCGGGGGCTGCACCTGGACGGGCTCGCCGACACCGTGGACGCGCTGGGCTCGTACCGGCGTGGCGGCGCCGCCCTGGACATCATGAAACGGCCCGACGTCGGGCCGTTCGGCGTGGTGGCGCTGGTGCTGGTGCTGCTCGCCCAGGCCGCGGTGCTGGCGGCCGTCGCCGCTGCGCCGTGGCCGGCGGCGTTGGCCACCGTTGTCGCCGGCGCGGCGACGGGCCGGCTGGCGGTGAGTTGGGCGTGCCGGCGCGGCGTGCCGGCGGCCCGGCCGGACGGCCTCGGCGCGCTGGTCGCCGGGACCGTGGGGTGGCCGGCGCTGGCGTTCGGCACGGCGGCGACCGCCGCACTGGCGCTGCCGGCGGTGCCGGGGCGGCCCTGGCATGGGCCGCTCGCGGTGCTGGCCGCCCTCGCGGTCACGCTGCTGCTGCTGCGCCACGCCCGGCGGCGGCTGGGCGGGATCACCGGCGACGTGCTGGGCGCCGCCGTGGAGGTCACCGCGACGCTGGCCTACGTGGGCATGGCGGTCGGCAGGTAGTCCGCCAGCCGGAAGCCCGGCCAGAACGCCGTCAGGTCGGTCTCGTGGCGCAGTCGGCGCCGGGCCCCGTCGGCCTCCACCGAGTCGCAGTTCACCTCGACGTGCACCACGAGGTGCCGGTCGTCGGGGTAGCCGAGCACCACCCGGTACTGCTCCCGGCCGACCATGACGCAGCTGACGTCGTCGGACGCGCGCCGGTCGGGACGCAGCCCGTTGAGGTGCTTCACCAGGCCGGCGAGCTTTCCGTCCGGGGCCGGCAGCGCCGCGCCGAGCCGGTCGTCCCGCGGATCGGCACGCAGCGGGTACACGCACAGCAGGGCCGTCGTGGCCCCCGCCGGCACGAGGTGGCCCGCACGCGGCGTCGGGACGGCCGGGGCACCGACATAGGTGTCGGGGCACCGGGGCGGCCCGGGCCGGGTGGTCGGCGGGGTGCCGGGCTCGTTGCCGCACGCCGCCACCACGCCGAGACCGGACGCCGCCAGCCCCACGAGGGCCAGCCGGGCCGCGGCCCCTACGGCGGCGACCCGGGCCGCCGCGCCGCGGGCCGGGTCCATCCGGGCCGCCGCGCCGCGGCCTGGGCCCACCCGGGGCGCCGCGCTCCGCCGCACCGACACGGAGTCCCCTCTCGCGCCGCCGGAGCCCGGTGGGGGTCACCGGACCTCCGACAGGTCGACGGGCCTGAATCTACTCGTCGCCGCTCACTCGAGGAAGGCGACGGCGAACAGTCCGTTGTCGCGGAACGAGGACACCCAGATCCGTCCACCGGCCGCCGCGAGGTCCAGGTTGGCCGCGTCGGCCAGCGGTGCGCCGTTGCCGAGCGCCGTGACCTTGCGGATCGCCGGCGCCTCCGGGTCCCCCCGCAGCTCCACCAGGGACGGCCCGGCGGTGGAGACGAGGAACAGCCGGCCCTCGATGAAGCGGATCGCGTCCGGCTCGGCGGGCACGGTCGCCCGGCCCATCAGCCGCATCGCCGTGGCCTCGACGGCCAGCACCTCGTTGCTCCTGGTACAGGTGACCCAGAGGATCGCCGGGTTGGCCGCCAGGCCCTGCGCTCCGTCGCACGCCTTCGGCGTGGTCCGCACGGCCTTCGTGGTCGGATCCACCCGGGTGAGGGTGCCGCCGGCGTAGTCCGAGACCCAGACGTGGCGGGCGGTCGCCGCGACCAGGCGCGGCTTGCCGGGCAACGGCACCTCGCCGAGCACCTTTCCGCTGGGGTCCAGCCGGGTCAGCCGGCGGGCATCCTGCCGGACCACCCACACGGAGCCGAACGCCGCGGTGATGCCCTCCGGGCCGCCACCCAGCGCCACCTCCCGGACCACCCTGGCGGTCTTGGTGTCGACCACCACGACCTTGCCGGCCCGGAAGACCGTCACCCAGAGCTGGTCGTTCACCGCGGCGACGCGCAGCGGCGTGGCGCCGACCGGCACCCTGCGCCCCACCGCCCCGGTCGCCGGGTCCACCTCCACCACCTGGTCCTCAGCAGAGCTGACCGCCCAGAGCTTCTCCCCCACCGTGGCCAGGCCGACCGGCGCCCGCAGCGCCGTGATCGGCGGCTCGTGGCTCGGCGGGCCGGGGTTGGCCCGGTCGGTGGGCTGGGCGGCCGGGGACGAGTTACACCCCGCGGCGAGCAGCAGGGCGATCAGTGAGGCGAAGATCGATGAGCGGCGCACCGGGTGATGCTGCCACGGCCGCCCGCCGGGCGGAAGGGCGCCCGGCGACCCGGGCGGCGCGGCGCGGGCGCGCCGGCCGAGGGGACCGGCGGCGCGGCGCCTGCGACGGGGGCCGGCGGGCCGGCTCAGCGCACCGAGGGGCGCACGAACGGCGGCTTGACCACCCGCATCGGCGCGCGGCGGCCGCGCACGTCGACCTCCACGGTGTCGCCCTCGGCCGGGCCGGCGGCGCTGTCCAGCAGGGCCAGGCCGATGCCCACCTTCCGGGTCGGGGAGAAGGTGCCGCTGGTCACCTCGCCCACCGCGGGGCCGCCCGGGGCGTACACGGTCATGTGCGGGCGGGGAATGCCGCGGTCCAGCGCCTCCAGGCCCCACAGCAGCCGCCGCGGCCCCGCGGCCTTCTCCGCCAGCAGCGCGTCCCGGCCCCAGAAGCGCGGCTTGGACCAGCCGACCGCCCAGCCGGAGCGGGCCTGCACCGGGGAGATCTCCAGCGACAGGTCCTGCCCGTGCAGCGGGTAGCCCATCTCGGTGCGCAGGGTGTCCCGGGCGGCCAGCCCGCACGCGCGCAGCCCCTCGGGCTCGCCGGCGGCCACCAGCGCGTCCCACACCGCGGCGGCGTCGGCCGCCGGCACCACCAGCTCGTACCCGTGCTCGCCGGTGTAGCCGGTGCGGCACACCGTCAGCGGGACGCCGCCGAGCTGCGCCTGCGCGAAGGACATGTACTCGTGGCCGCTGGGCAGCCCCAGCGCCGTCAGCACCGCGGCCGAGCGCGGGCCCTGGACCGCCAGGACCGCGTACGCGTCGTGCTCGTCGACCACCGCGACGCCGGCCGGCGCCGCGGCGGCCAGCCGGCGCACCACCTCGGCGGTGTTCGCCGCGTTGGGCACCAGGAAGACGTGGTCCTCGGCGTGCAGGTAGGCGATCAGGTCGTCGACCACCCCGCCGGTGGCGTCGTCGCAGCACAGGGTGTACTGGGCCCGGCCCGGCCCGATCCGGTCGAGGTCGTTGCTCAGGCACGCGTTGACGAAGGCGGCCGCGCCCGGCCCGGTGACCCGCGCCTTGCCCAGGTGCGAGACGTCGAACAGCCCGACCGCCTCCCGCACCGCGGTGTGCTCCCGCAGCACTCCGCCGCCGGTGTACTCCAGCGGCATCTCCCAGCCGCCGAACGGTGCGAACTTGGCGCCGAGGGCGGCGTGCCGGTCGTGCAGCGGGCTGCGGCGGGCGGGCGCGGCGAGGTCCGTCATGGGTGGCAACTTACCGCCAGCGTCCCGCCTCGTTAGCATCGGCGGGGCACAGTCACCGACCGGC
>DATMJT010000369.1:0-6958 GCA_035553735.1 Pilimelia sp. | reverse complement strand
CGCCCGGCCCGCCCTCGTCGATCGGCGCCGCGGCCTATCACCATTGGTGCAAGACCCGGCTGCGACCAATGGCGCAGTACCGGCAGAAATAGCGGCAGTTTCGGCGCCAACCGTTGCCCAGCAGCCATGGTGGTCGTAGCTCGGGTGGGCGGCGTACGCACGTACGCTGCGCCTGACGCCGGGCCCCGCTCGCGCCAAAGTCACGGTAGGCAGTTTCACGATCACCGAGGCCGGATGGGTGTGCTTCTCCCACGCGCCATCCACCAGAGAAACCATTACCTGAGCATGGTCACGCCGTCGAGGGCATCCGCACCGGACGTCGGTGGCAGGACTCCCTCGACGGCGCCACCGGATGGAAGACTGTCGACGACCTGACCGGGCGAGAGGGAGGTGCCAGTGGAACGGGACCGATCTGCCGATGCCGCCGACCGCTTCATGCGACAGGCCCACCGCATCCGGGATGAGCTGCTTGCCAACAACTTCCCGGTTGTCGCTCTGGCCGGCGGGCCGAGCCGGCCGAGGGACGCTTCGCCGGCATGGAGAAGTTCGACGAGGCGATCACCTGCGTCCGGATCGTCCACCCGGGCGAGCATCCCGAGGCGCCCTGGGCCAGCGTCGACACCGCGCGGTGGGCGGACACCCCGGTCGAGTCCGGACCGCTGCGACACCAGATCGAGCACCACATGCGCCGGGTGGGCGAGCGATTCTCCGCCGTGGCGTGGAGCGAGGGTGACGCGACGATCGTCTTCGACGGGCGTCCCACCCCCGGGCGCATCGTGCGCGCCGGCGACCGCTGGTGGGCGGCCCGGTGCACCCGCAACGGCACTGAGGTCAGCATCGTGGCGCACGACTGGCACCCTGCTGTGATCATGGTTGCCACCGTCACCGACCCCGTACCCCTGTTGGCCCGCCTGCGACCCGCGCCGCCGAGGCTCCGGACCGAACCGGAACCGGAACCCGTGCCCCCGCACCTGAGTCGGGAGCCGCACCGCGCCCTCGTCGACGTCATCCTCCAGAACGACCGGCAGCGCACCGCGTGGCTCGCCGACGGGGGCCCGGCGCCCGAACTACCGGGCTACTGGAGCACCCTGTGGGACGCCGCTGTACGGCGGCAGATGGCGCTGGCGGACCAGCCCGAGACCGAGGCCGAGCGCGTGGTCAGCAGCACCGTGAACCACCTTGCCGCGCTGAGCCAGCACGCCGACTGGTTCCACGACGACGCTCGGCTGCGCGAACGGGCGATCGCCGAAACGCTGCTGTACGGCACCGGCATCAGCGACACCGTGCCCAGCCGCGCCGCGCAACGGGCATGGGAACGCCGCCACGCCGCCGACCGTGCCGCCGGACCCGCCGGCGCCTACGCCGCCGATCAGCAATGGCTGGACGCCTGGACGGGCTGGGCACGCAGGGACCCACCGGCGTGACGTCCCGTTACCCCCGCATGGGGGCGAGGTGCGCAGCTGGGGCTGTTGCGCGCTGGCGGACTCGCGCTGGCATTCGCTGCGGTGATCACCCTGCTGGGCGTCCTCAACGCCGTACTCGCGGGTGACCCCATTCGGGGCAGCGCGGCCCTGCTCCAGGCGGTCGGAGCGCTGTGGTGCATGGCGTTCCTGGGGATGGTCGTGACCGACATGCTGCGGGCCGTTGCCGCCCGGCCGTCCGAGGAGGTGGTGCGGGTCGACCGCCGACGGCTGGAACCCCAGGTGACCGTCTGCTACGTCGTCGGCGCGCTGGCCGGCGTCCGACTCGTCGCAGCGCACATGACGACGGGCCTCACCGGTCGGACGGCGTCGACCACCGCGCTCCTCGGCCTGGTGTTCACCCTGGCCGGGATCGCGGCGGTGGAGCTGGTGCTGCGCCGCGCGGCGGTCAGGCAGGGTGGCCGCGCCACGCCGCCGGAGGAAGGTCGCCGTTGACGGGAACGGTGGTCGGGCCGGTGTCGGCTCGGCCGCCCGGCCCCGGCATGATGGCCGGCATGACGGGACGCGCGGTGTTGGTGACCGGGGCATCCAGGGGCATCGGCCGGGCCGTGGCGCTGGCCTTCGCCGCCGGCGGGGACCGGGTGGCGGTCCACCACCGCGCCTCCCCGGAGCTGGCGGAGCGGGTCGCCGCCGAGCTGCCCGGCGACGGGCACACGGTGGTCCAGGCGGACCTGGCCGACCCGGCGGCCGTCCAGGCCGCGGTGGACGGCGCCGCCGAGGCGCTCGGCGGGCTCGACGTCCTGGTCAACAACGCCGGGGTCTTCCTCCACCATCCGATCTTCGACACCTCGTACGACGACTGGCAGCGGCTCTGGCGGCAGACGCTGGAGACCAACCTGCTCGGGCCGGCGTACGCGTGCTGGTGCGCGGCCCGGCACCTGCGCGAGCGCGGCGGCGGGCGCATCGTCAACGTGTCGTCGCGGGGGGCGTTCCGCGGCGAGCCGGACGCGACCGCGTACGGGGCCAGCAAGGCCGGGCTCAACGCCCTGGGCCAGTCCCTCGCGGTGGCCCTGGCCCCGTACGGCATCGCGGTGGCCACCGTGGCGCCCGGGTTCGTGGAGACCGACATGGCCGCCTCCCGGCTGGCCGGCGAGGCCGGCGACGCGATCCGGGCGCAGAGCCCGTTCGGCCGGGTGGCCCGGCCGGAGGAGGTCGCCGCCGCCGTGCACTTCCTGGCCTCCCCGCAGGCGCAGTGGGCCTCCGGGACCGTGCTGGACCTCAACGGCGCGTCGTACCTGCGCAGCTGAGCGGCCACCGCGTCGCGCCCGCGCAGCTGAGCGGCCACCCCGCGGCCGCGGCGGGCGTCCGTGCCCGCGCCGCCCCAGGGCCGGGCCGCGGCTGGCTGTGAGCCGGTGCGCGGCCGCTACCAGCGCCCGAGCCGCGCCGAGAGCACCGCCAGCGCGGCCACGCCCGCGGTGGACGTGCGCAGCACCTCGGCCCCCAGCCGCACCGGCGTGGCCCCCGCGGCCACGAAGGCGTCCAGTTCGGCGTCGGCGATGCCGCCCTCCGGGCCGACCACCAGCACGATGTCGCCGGCCGCGGGCAGCGGCGCCGCGGCCAGCCGGTCCGTGGCCGCCTCGTGCAGCGCAAAGGCCGCCGCGGCCGGGCCCAGCCGGCTGACGACCCCGGCGGTGTCGACGTCCGGGTCCCCGCCGACGGTCGGCAGCCACGGCCGGCGGGCCTGCTTGGCGGCCTCCCGGACGGTGGCGGCCCACTTCCGCCGGGCCCGGTGGCCGCGCTCGCCGCGCCAGCGGGTCACCGACCGCGCCGCCGCCCACGGCACGATCTCGTCCACCCCGACCTCGGTCATGGCCTGCACGGCCAGCTCGCCCCGGTCGCCCTTGGGCAGGCCCTGCACCACCACCAGCCGCGGGTCGGGCGCCGCGGCGTACCGGCGGTCGGTGACGGCGACGGTCAGCCCGCCGCGGCCCACGGCGGTGACCCGCGCGGCGGCCGTGCCGCCGCGGCCGTCGGCCAGCCGCAGCCGCTCGCCCACCCGCAGCCGCGCCACCGTGGCGGCGTGGTGCCCCTCGGGCCCGTCGAGGGTGTACGTCTCTCCGGGCGGCAGCTCGCCGACCAGGAACAGCGGCTCGCTCACCGGAACCGGAGCCGCGGCCCGCTCAGTGTCCCTGCCACGCGTCGCGCACCCGGGAGAAGAAGCCGCCCTGCTTGCTCAGCTCGGCGACCTCCTCGCCGCGGGTGCGGGCGAACTCGCGCAGCAGCCGCTCCTGCTCGGCGTCCAGCTTCACCGGGGTCCGCACGTCCAGGTGCACGTGCAGGTCGCCGCGGCCCTGCCCGCGCAGGTGCGGCACGCCCTTGCCGCGCACCCGCAGCGTGGCCCCGGGCTGGGTGCCCGGCTTGACGTCGATCTGCTCCTCGCCGTCGAGGGTCTTGATGGTCAGCCGGGTGCCCAGGGCGGCGGCCGTCATCGGCACGGTGACCCGGCAGTGCAGGTCGTCCCCCTTGCGGGAGTACACGTCGTGCGGCCGCTCGTGGATCTCCACGTACAGGTCGCCGGCCGGTCCACCGCCGGGCCCCACCTCGCCCTGCTGGGCCAGGCGGATCCGCATCCCGTCCTCCACCCCGGCCGGGATCTTCACGGTCAGCGACCGGCGGGTGCGCACCCGCCCGTCCCCCGCGCACGTCGGGCACGGGCTCGGGATCGTCGTACCGGTGCCCTGGCAGGCCACGCACGGCCGGGACGAGACCACCTGCCCGAGGAACGTGCGCTGCACCGCCTGCACCTCGCCCCGGCCCCCGCAGGCGTCGCAGGTGGCCAGCTGGGTGCCCGCCGCCGTGCCGGCACCGGTGCAGGTGGTGCACAGCACCGCCGTGTCCACGGTGATCGGGGCCTCCACGCCGAACGCCGTCTCGGACAGGTCCAGCTCCAGCCGCAGGATGGCGTCCGCACCGGGCCGGGTGCGCGGTCGCGGGCCGCGCATCCCCCCGCCGGCCGCGCCGAAGAACGCGTCCATGATGTCCTGGAACCCGACGAAGGGCCCGCCCGCGCCGCCGGCCGGGCCGCCGGCCCCGCCGCCGGGGGCCAACGGATCGCCGCCGAGGTCGACGATCTGCCGCTTGCGGTCGTCGGAGAGCACCTCGTACGCCGCGTTGATGTCCTTGAACTTCTCGGCCGCCTCGGCGTCCGGGTTGACGTCCGGGTGGTACTGGCGGGCCAGCTTGCGGTAGGCCCGCTTGATCTCGTCGTCGGACGCGGTGCGGCTCACGCCGAGAATTCCGTAGTAGTCCTTGGCCACAGCCCCTGGTGTCCTCGCGTGTCGTCCCTGGCCGGACGGTGGACGCGCCCGGCGAGCCAGCTGGTTCGGGTGGTCCGGCGCCTAGTTCTGCGCCAGCAGGTCGCCCACGTAGCGTGCCACGGCGCGCACGGTGGCGATGGTGCCGGGGTAGTCCATGCGGGTGGGGCCCAGCACCCCGAGCCCACCCACGATGGTGCTTCCGGGACCGTATCCGGTGCTGACCACCGACGTGGAGCGCAGCGTGTCGATCTCGTTCTCGTCGCCGATGCGCACCCGCAACCGGCTCGGCTCCACCTCGCCGATGAGCTTGAGCAGGATGACCTCCTCTTCCAGCGCCTCCAGGATCGGCCGGAGCGAGCCCTGGAAGTCCAGCAGGCCGCCGCGGGCCAGGTTTGCCGTGCCGGCCAGCGCGATGCGCTCCTCCCGGCGCTCCACCAGCGTCTCCAGCAGCACCGTGGCCAGCGTCGCCATCGCCGGGCGCGACTCCGGCGGGGCCTCGTCGACGAGCGCGTTGACCAGCGGCGGGGTGTCGGTCAACCGGACGCCGACCAGCTTCTCGTTGACCGCCTTGCGCAGGTCGGTCACGTCGTCGTGGGCCATCGGGGCCGGCAGGTCGACCAGCCGCTGCTCGACCCGGCCGGTGTCGGTGATCATGACGACCATGAGCCGGGTGGTGGAGATGGGCACCAGCTCCAGGTGGCGTACGGCGGAGCGGGCCAGGCTCGGGTACTGCACCACGGCGACCTGGCGGGTGAGCTGGGCCAGCAGCCGCACGGTCCGGTGCACGACGTCGTCCAGGTCCACCGCGCCGACGAGGAACCGCTCGATGGCCCGGCGCTCGGCCGGCGACAGCGGCTTGACCCGGGACAGCCGGTCGACGAAGAGGCGGTAGCCGCGGTCGGTGGGCACCCGGCCGGCGCTGGTGTGCGGCTGGCGCAGGTAGCCCTCCTCCTCCAGCACCGCCATGTCGTTACGGACCGTGGCCGGCGAGACCCCGAGCTGGTGGCGCTCCACCAGGGCCTTGCTGCCCACCGGCTCCTGGGTTGCCACGTAGTCCTCGACGATGGCGCGCAGCACCTCCAGCTTCCGCTCGTCCAGGCTCACCGCGCACCTCCCTCGGGAGCTCTCCCGACCCGTACCGACCCGACGCGCCAGCGCGCCCGGCCCGGCGCGCTGGCACTCGACTGTAGCGAGTGCCAGTCTACGGCGCCCGCGGGCGCCTGGCGACGGTCCGATTCGCCATGCCGACCGGACATCGACCGCCATTCCGCCCGCCGCGCTCTGGCGCGCCCGTCGGGACGGCCCACGCGCCCCCGCGCGCGCCCGGGGAATGTTCGAGTGTTGGCTGGCTTCTGTTGATCCGTAGCCCTACCGTGGCCAGCATGACCGAACCACCTCGCCCTCCGGGGGACAGCGGAGCCGGGGCCGTGCCTCCGGACCCCACCGCGCCCGGCTCCTACTCGATCCCCGGGGAGACCCCGTCCCAGGGGTACCCGCCGCCCTCCGGCGGCGAGCCGCCGTCCTCCGGCGCGCCGTACTCGGCCCCGCCGCCCTCCGGCGCGCCGTACTCGGCCCCGCCGCCCTCCGGCGCGCCGTACTCGGCGCCGCCGTCCTCCGGGGCCCCGTACTCGGCGCCGCCGTCCTCCGGTGGGGCGGGCTCCGGCGACCCCTACTCGGGCGCGCCGCCGTACGGACCGCCGTCCGGTGGCGGCTACGGGGCCCCGGCCGGCTACGGCGCGCCCGCGGGCGGCTTCCCGCCCGGCCCGTACGGGGCCGCGGGCCAGCCCGGCGCCCCGGCCGGCTACGCGACCAGCGACGAGAAGACCTGGGCGTTGGTCGCGCACTTCGGCGGCATCGTGGTGGGCTTCATCGCCCCGCTGGTGGCCATGATCGCCAAGGGCAACGAGTCCCCGACCGTGCGCGCGCACGCCGTGGAGGCGCTGAACTTCCAGATCACCTGGGGAGTGGCCACGATCGTGGCGTCCATCCTGGCGGTGTGCTCGTTCGGCATCCTGTTCTTCGCACCGATGGTCACGCTGCTGATCGCGGTCGTCTTCGCCATCATCGCCGGCATGAAGGCCAACGAGGGCGTGCTGTACCGCTACCCGATGTCGGTCCGCCTGGTGAAGTAGTCGGCGCGCGCGGCGGACCGGGGCGGCCGGGCCGGTGGTCCGCCCCGCGCCGGCCCCGGCGCCCCGGCGTCGGCGGCCAGCCCGGGCC
>DATMJT010000368.1:0-9365 GCA_035553735.1 Pilimelia sp. | reverse complement strand
CTTCGGGGTCGACGAACGCCAGGGGCCCGAGGGCGACCAGCCCGATCAGCGCGGCCAGCCCGGGCCGCGCCACCGGCCCGGGCGGGAAACCGGGCGGGGTGCCGGTGCGCCCCGCGGGCGGGCCGGCGGCGGCGTCGGTCGCCAGCTGGGCCCGCACCAGCGCACCGGCCGCGAAGCCCAGCGCCGGCAGCAGCGCGACCGTCGCCAGGTGGGCACCGGCCGCGCCGACTCCGGCGCCGACCAGCAGCAGCGCCACGCCGGCCGTGAACCCGCCGAGCAGCACCAGCCGGCCACCGCGCGGCACCGGCCCCGTGCCGGCCACCGCGAATCCGGCCCAGAACCGGCCGTCGAGCACCTGGCCGGCGAACCAACCCAGCGCGGCGGCGGCCAGCGCGGCCAGCACGGTCTCGGTGGGGCCGCCGAGCGCCCCCAGCCACGCCCAGGGCAGCAGCACCGCCAGGCCACCCGCGACGGCGTACCCGGTGACCGCCGGCCTCCGGCCCGCCGGCGCACCGTACGTACGGCGCAGCAGCCAACCACCCGCGGCGGCCAGCCCGGCCAGCGCCGCGAGGTACGCCTCGTGGCGCAGGACGGGCACGGCGCGCACGGCGCCCAACCCGGCCAGGGCCGCCGCACCCAGCAGCCAGGCGCGCCCCGCGGCGCGCATGGCCGCCGACCGCCGGGCGGCGGCCAGCACCCCGGCCGGCACCGCCACCAACCCGGCGTTGACCAGCGCCGCCAGCGGCCAACCCCAGCCCGGGAGGTGCCGCCCCGACGCCAGGAGCAGCTGGTCACCGAACCAGACGGCGCCCTGCACCAGCCCGGTCAGGGCCGCCGCCCACAGCCCGACGAGCACCACCGCGGCCATCGAGGCCGCGTCGTCGGCTGCGGCCGACGACGCGGCGTCCGGCGGCGGCCCGGCCCCGGGAGACGACACCGGATGGGGCGGAAGGTCGGCCCCCGCGGACGGGCGGGGCAGCGGCGGCGGTTCGGGCGATCGGGCCATGCCACCACGTTGACACCCCGCGTCCCGGGCGTGCGTCCCACCCGGTCCGCTCCCCACCTGGCTACGGTGGACACGTGCGTGATCCCGCCGTCGCCCGCTCGACCGCCGGCCAGCTGTCCCCCGCCCGCCGGGCGGCGGACCTGCGCCGGCTGCGTACCGAGGAGTTCGACGTGGTGGTCGTCGGCGGCGGCGCGACCGGCGCCGGGGCCGCCCTGGACGCGGCGTCGCGGGGCCTGCGGGTGGCGCTCCTGGAGGCCCGGGACCTGGCGGCCGGCACCTCCAGCCGGTCCAGCAAGCTCATCCACGGGGGGCTGCGCTATCTGGAGCAGCTGGAGCTGCACCTGGTGCACGAGGCGCTCACCGAGCGCGGGCTGCTGGCCACCCGCCTGGCACCGCACCTGGTGCGGCCGGTGCCGATCCTGGTGCCGCTGCCCGCGGGCACCGGCCCGGCGGGCCTGGCGGCCCGCGCCTGGCGCCGGCTCTACTACGGCGCCGGGGTCGCGGCGTACGACGCGTTCGCCGGGCTGGTCGACGCCGGCCGCGGGATGCCGCGGCACCGGCACCTGTCGCGCGCCGGGGCCCGGCGGCTGTTTCCGAGCCTGCGCGCCGACCGGATCTCCGGCGCGATCCGCTACTACGACGGGCAGGTCGACGACGCCCGGCTGGTCGTCACCGTGGCCCGGACCGCGGCCAGCCTGGGTGCGGCGGTGGTCACCAGCGCCCGGGTGGTCGGGCTGCTGCGCCGGGCCCGGGAGGTCACCGGCGTGCGGGTCCGGGATCTGGAGGCGCCGGCGGGCGCCCCGGACGCCGAGTTCGAGGTCCGGGCCCGCACGGTGATCGCGGCCACCGGCGTGTGGAGCGACGACGTCACCGCCCTGCTCGGCGACGCCGGGGTGCGCGGCGGGCTGCGGGTGCGCGCCTCCAAGGGCGTGCACCTGGTGGTGCCCCGCTCGGCGATCACCGGTGAGGCCGGGCTGATCCTGCGGACGGCCAGCTCGGTGCTGTTCGTGCTGCCCTGGGGCGGCCACTGGATCATCGGCACCACCGACACCGACTGGCGGCTGGACCGGGCCCACCCCGCGGCGTCGGCCAGCGACATCCGCTACCTGCTCGACCAGGTGAACCTGGTGTTGGACCGGCCGCTGGGCCCGGCCGACATCCAGGGCGTCTACGCCGGGCTGCGGCCGCTGCTGTCCGGTGAGGCCGAGTCCACCTCCGCGCTGTCCCGGGAGCACGCGGTCATCGAGCCGATGCTCGGCCTGCTGCTGGTGGCGGGCGGCAAGTACACCACCTACCGGGTGATGGCCGCCGACGTGGTGGACCGGGCGGCCCGCCGGCTCGGCTCCGGGGTGCGCCCCTCGCGCACCGACCAGCTGCCGCTGCTCGGCGCGGACGGCTACCACGCCGCCTGGCGGGATCGGGCCGACCTGGCCCGCCGGCACGGCGTGGCGGTCGGCGCGGTGGAGCACCTGCTGGAGCGGTACGGCACGCTGACCCCCGACCTGCTGGCGCTGATCGAGGCGAGCCCGGCCCTGGCGCAGCCGCTGCCCGGGGCGCCGGAGTACCTGGCCGCCGAGATCGCCTACGCCGGCCGCGCCGAGGCCGCCCTGCACCTGGACGACGTGCTGACCCGCCGGACCCGGATCTCCTTCGAGACGCCGCACCGGGGCGTCGAGTCGGCGGGCGCGGCGGCGGAGCTGCTCGGCGCCGTGCTCGGCTGGGACGCCGCCACCCGGGAACGGGAGGTGGAGCACTACCTGGCCCGGGTGCGCGCCGAGCGGGAGTCGCAGCGCATGCCCGACGACGCCACGGCCGACGCCGCCCGGATGGGCGCGCCCGACGTGCGGGGCTTCGCGGCCGACCGGGCGCGCGGCGGCGGGTAGGCGACCCGGGCGGCCCGACCGCCCGGGATCCGCCGGGGCCGGCGGGTCCGCGGGAGCCGGCGGCCGGTACGGTGCGTCTCATGGACATGCGTCTACGTCGATTCGCTCTGCCGCTGATCGCGGCGGCCCTGCTGCTTCCGGCCGCCGCCTGCGCCGACGCGGACCCGTCCGGGGACTCCGCGCAGACCGGCACCAGCGCGGCGGGGTCCACCTCCGCCGGCACGCCGACCACGCCCGCCCCCACCACCCGGGCCACGCCGACCAAGATCTCGCTGATCCGCACCGGCGGCCTGGCCGGCGTCAACGAGACCGTCACCGTCGAGGTGGACGGCTCCTGGTCCTACCGCGCCGCCGGCGACCACGCCCGCAAGCCGGCCAAGGGCCAGCTCACCCCGGCCGCCCTGAGCCAGCTGCGCGACCTGCTGGCCCGCCCGTCGCTGGCCGATGAGGCGCGCTCACCCGCGGGCAAGGCCGGTTGCCGGGACGGCTTCCACTACGTGCTGGACACCGGCTCGCTGCAGGTCAACTGGGACGCCTGCGCCAACGGCGCCGAGCCGGACACCGCGTCGGCGGTGGCCAGGCTGCTGGCCTCGCACACGCCGCTCTAGGGCGTGCGGCGGCGGATTGCCGCCGCCCGTACCGGCGCCGTCAGAGCACCTTGCCGGGGTTGAGCAGCCCGGCCGGGTCCAGCGCCGCCTTGATCGCGTGGTGGACCCGCAGCCCCACCGGGCCCAGCTCTCGGGCCAGCCAGTCCCGCTTGAGCAGGCCCACCCCGTGCTCCCCGGTGCAGGTGCCGCCCAGCGCCAGGCCCAGCGCCATGATCTCGTCGAAGGCGCGCCGGCCGCGGGCCACGCTGGCGGGATCGGCCCGGTCGACCACGATGTTCGGGTGCAGGTTGCCGTCGCCGGCGTGTCCGACAACCCCGATCTGCACGCCGTGCCGGCCGGCGATGACGGCCACCCCGTCCAGCAGCTCGGCCAGCCGGGTGCGCGGCACGGCCACGTCGTCGATGATCAGCCCGCCGCGGCCGCCCGGGTGCGTGCGCAGCGCGAGCCGCTCCATCGCCGGGTGCGCCAGGCGTCGGGCGCGCAGCAGCTCGGCCGCCTCGGTCGCGTCGGTGGCCGCGTACACCTCGGTGGCCCCGGCCGTCGTGCACGCCGCGGCGACGCGGGCCAGGTCGTCGGCCGCCCGCGGGCCGGTGTCGGCGGCGGCCAGCAGCATGGCCTGCGCGTCGGTGCGCAGGCCCATCGGCCGGAAGTCCTCGATGGCCCGCAGGTGGGTGCGGTCTAGCAGCTCCAGCAGGCTCGGGGTCAGCCCGGCGGCGGCGATGCCGGCCACGGCCGCGCCGGCCGCCGCGGTGGACGGGAACACCGCGACCAGGGTCAGTGACTCCTCGGCGGCCGGGCGCAGGGCCAGCGTGATCTCCGTGAGCACGCCCAGCGTGCCCTCGGAGCCGACGAACAGCCGGGTCAGGTCGTAGCCGGCCACCCCCTTGGGGGTACGCCGGCCGGTGCGCAGCACCTCGCCGTCGGCCAGCACCACCTCCAGTCCGAGCACGTACGCGCCGGTCACGCCGTACTTCACGCAGCACATGCCGCCCGCGTCGGTGGCCACGTTCCCGCCGATGGTGGACGTCTCCCAGGAGCCGGGGTCCGGCGGGTAGCGCAGCCCGTGGGCGGCCACCGCCCGGGCCAGCTCGGCGTTGACCACGCCCGGCTGCACCACGGCGACCCGGTTCACCGCGTCGATCTCCAGGATCCGGTCCATCCGGGTCAGCGACAACACCAGGCCGCCGGGGACGGCGTTGGCGCCGCCGGCCAGGCCGGTGCGGGCGCCCTGCGGCACGACGGGCGTGCCGTGCGCCGCGGCGGTCCGCACGGCGGCGGCCACCTCGGCGGTGCTGCGGGGCCGCACGACGGCCACCGGCAGCCCGTACGCGCACAGGTCGGCCTCGTCGCGCTGGTAGCCGTGCAGCAGGTCCGGGTCGGTGAGCACCGCATCGGCGGGCAGCGCCGCCCGCAGGGCGGCGACCAGGTCGGCCCGGTCCCGCGGCGCGGCGCCCGCCGCCGCGGGCCGCCCCGCGGCGGTCCCTTCCGTGGTCGCCCGGTCCGCGGTGGCGTGCCCCGCGGCGGCCCGTTCCGTGGTCCGGTCCGCGGTGGCGTGCCCCGCGGCGGCCCGTCCTGCCGCGCCCTGTGCCCCCGGCTCCATGCGGGAAGGTTAACCGGGCGCCGGGACCGCCGGCCCGTGGCGGCGGCCGGGCCGCCGCCCGCCAGCCGCCCGGCAGCCGCCGACCGCCACTAGGCTGGCCGCATGGCGGAGCAGGCACCGGGTGGGGCAACGGCGACCGGCGGCTTTCCGGCGGCGGTGGAGCTGCCCGGCGGGGAGACCGCCGAGCGGCGCCTCGGCTGGCGACGCGTGCTGCTGCTGGTCAGCGTCATCGGCGGCATCGCGGTCTGCGCGGTCGCCGTGCTGGTGTGGCTGGGTTTCAACATCGGCCCGGACGCGCTGGCCATCGGCCTGGTGTCCGCGATCCTGCCCGTGCCGATCCTGGTCGCCTGCTTCCTGTGGCTGGACCGCTACGAGCCCGAGCCCGTGAAGTACCTGATCTTCTGCTTCTGCTGGGGCGCGTTCGTCGCCACGCTGATCTCCCTGGCCGTCAACAACGCGGCCGCGTGGCTGTTCGAGCGCCAGGGCCTGTCGCTGGCGTTCGTGGCCGTGTTCGTGGCGCCGTTCATCGAGGAGACGACCAAGGCGCTGGGCCCGGTGCTGCTCGCCTGGCGGCGCCGGCGCGAGTTCTCCGGGATCACCGACGGAATCGTCTACTGCGGCCTGTCGGCGACCGGGTTCGCCATGGTGGAGAACATTCTCTACCTGGGCGGGCACGGCTACGCGGCGAACGCCGACGAGTACGGGCCCGCCTCCGGGGCGCAGGCGGTCATCGCCGTGTTCATCGTGCGCATCTTCCTCAGCGGGTTCGCCCACCCCCTGTTCACCGCCATGGCCGGTGTCGGGCTCGGGTTCGCCGCGCGCAGCGCCGACCGCCGGACGCAGTGGGCGGCGCCCGTCGCCGGCCTGCTGGGCGCGATGATGCTGCACGGCGCCTGGAACTTCGCCGCCATGATCACGCAGCAGACGCGGCAGCCGCTCATCTTCGCGTACCACTACTTCGCGGTCATGGTGCCGATTTTCCTGGCCGTGGTGGGACTCGCCATCTGGCTGCGCTCGTGGGAGGGCCGGCTCACCGAGCGCGTCCTGCCGGTCTACGTGCGGACCGGGTGGTTCTCCCCGCCGGAGATCGCCGCCCTGGGCACGCTGTCCCGCCGGCACGCCGCGCGGGCCTGGGCGCGGCGGGTGGCGGGTCCGGGCGGATTCCGGGCGATGCGGGCGTACCAGTTCGCCGCGACCGAGCTGGCGCTGCTGCGGGACCGGATGCAGCGGGGCCTGGACCGCCGGCCCGCGGACGTGCGGCGCAGCCTCGACGAGGAGCGGCAGCTGCTCGGCGCGGTCGACGCGTACCGCCGGGTGTTCAGCGGGCGTGACCCGCAGGCCCCGCCGGTCCGGTGGGACGGCCAGCGCTACTGGCTGTCGTTCCCCGACGGCCGGCGCCGCCCGGTGGACCCGCCGGCCGAGCCGGTGGTGCCCCTGCCGATGGTGCTCTCGGCCCCGGCTCCGGGCCCCGGTGGGTACCCGGCTCCGGGCTCCGGTGGGTACCCGGCTCCGGGCCCCGGTGGCGGGTGGCACGGCCCGCACCCGCCGCCCGTCGCCCCCTGGCGGTGACGCCCGGCCCGGTCGGGCCCGTGCCGCCTGCGCCGCCGCCCGAGCCGACCGGGTGACCCACGTCGGCAACCGCACCGACAGTCGATCCCCGACAGGGGGATCAGAGGTACAGCCCGGTGGCGTCCGGCTCGACCCGGCGCGCGGCGACCGCGTGCACGTCACGCTCCCGCAGCAGTACGTATTCCCGACCGTGCAGCTCCACCTCGGAGCGGTCGTCCGGGTCGAACAGCACGCGGTCGCCGGCCACGATCGACCGCACGTGCGGGCCGACACCGACGGCGGTCGCCCAGGACAGCCGCCGACCCACGGACGCCGTCGCGGGGATCACGATGCCGGCCGAGGAGCGGCGCTCACCCTCGTTGCCCTCCAGGCGGACGAGCACCCGGTCGTGCAGCAGGCGGATCGGCAGTCCGGCATCCGGCAGTCCGGCAGCGGTGTGCGGTTCGGCGGTCACGACCGCCAACGGTACCGACCCCGGCCGGCGCCGGTCCGCTGTGGGTGCGCGGGCGGACTCGTCGGGGTAAGTCTGGGGCGGCGCGCAGGGCCGGACACCCCCTGGCCGCTACCTTAGGAGCACTCACGCGACGGCGAGGAGGTCCAGGTGGGCCGGTTCGACCAGGTACGGGCGAACATCCGCAGGGCGTACGAGGCCGGTCGGGCCTCGGTGCGCGCCGCCCGTGCCGACGCCTACGACGACGCGGACCCCGACGAGGAGACCCCGCCGCCGCCGGTGACGAAGGAGCCCATCCTCACGCACCCCTCCACGATCAGCCGGGACGACGCCGACGTGCCGCACGGCCTGCGCATCGCCGCCGCCTGGGCGTGGCGCCTGCTGGTACTCGGGGTGCTCGGCTACTACGCGCTGCGGGTGCTCAGCACGCTGCGCATCGTGGTGGTGCCGCTGGCGATCGCGCTGCTGCTGTCGGCGTTGCTCGCGCCGTCTGTGCGGTGGCTGCTGCGCGCCCGGTTCCCCCGCTCCCTGGCCACCGCGCTGGTGCTCGTCGGCGGCCTGGCCGCGGTCATCGGCACCCTCACCGCCGTGATCAACGAGTTCGTGGCCGGCGTACCGGAGCTGGCCCGCAACACCGGCGAGGGCGTCCGGCAGATCCAGGACTGGCTGCGCAACGGCCCGCTGCACCTCTCCGACGACCAGCTCGACCAGGCGATCCGCAGCGGGGAGGTGTGGCTGGACGCCAACACCCGGACGCTCACCACCGGGGCCGTGTCCACGGCGGCCACCGTGTTCGAAATGCTCACCGGCGCGCTGCTGGTGCTGTTCGCCACCTTCTTCTTCCTGCGCGACGGCCGGCGGATCTGGCGCTTCGTGGTCCGGTTCTTCCCCGCCGGCGCGCGGTTGCAGATCCACGACGCGGGCAAGGCGAGCTGGGCGACCCTGGGGGCGTACGTGCGCGCCACCGTGCTGGTGGCCTTCATCGACGCGGTCGGCATCGGGCTGGCGCTGGTCCTGCTGCGGGTGCCCTTCGCCTTCCCGCTCGCCGCGCTGGTCTTCCTCGGCGCGTTCGTCCCGATCGTCGGGGCGGCGCTGTCCGGGACCGTGGCCGTGCTCATCGCGCTCGTGGACGACAACGGCGGGCCGGTGAAGGCCCTGCTCGTCCTGGCCGCGGTGATCGTCGTGCAGCAGGTGGAGGGCCACGTGCTCCAGCCGCTCATCATGGGCAAGGCGGTGGCGATCCACCCGCTGGCCGTGATCGTGGCGATCACCTGCGGCGTGGTCCTCGCCGGCATCATCGGTGCCCTCATCGCCGTGCCGGTGGTCGCCGTGCTCAACACCGCCGTGCGCCGCCTGGTCGAGCGGCGGCGCGAGCCGCCGCCGGACGCGGTGGTGGTGGCGGCCAGCCCGCCCTGACCGGCCGCCGGCGGCGGCCGTCGCCGTAGCCGACCCGTCCCGACGCGCGGCGGCGCCGTCGGTCAGCTGGCGGCGCCGTCGGTCAGCTGGCGGCGAGGCGGCGCAGCGCGCCGACCACCACCTCCGGCCGGGTGGTGTACCACAGGGGTGGCAGCGAGCGGCGCAGGAAGGGGCCGTACCCGCGGGCGGTCTCCAGCCGCGAGTCCAGCACCGCCACCACCCCACGGTCCGTACCGGACCGGATCAGCCGGCCCACTCCCTGGGCCAGCCGGACCGCGGCGACCGGCACGCTGACCGACGCGAAGCCCGACCCGCCGGCCGCGTCGACGGCGGCCGACCGGGCGGCCGCCAGCGGCTCGTCCGGCCGGGGAAACGGCAGCCGGTCGATCACCACCAGCTGGCAGGCGTCACCGGGCACGTCCACGCCCTGCCACAGCGACATGACGCCGAACAGGCAGGAGCTGCGGTCGGCCCGGAACCGCCGCACCAGGGCCGCCAGCGTCTCCTCGCCCTGCAGCAGTACCGGCAGGGCGGTGCGGGCCCGGACCACCTCGGCGGCCTGCTGGGCCGCCCGGCGGGAGGAGAACAGGCCGAGGGTGCGCCCGCCGAGGGCGTCGACCAGCCGGACCAGCTCCTCGGCCGCCCCGGCGGGCAGGCCGGACGCGGCGGGCCGGGGCAGGTGGGCCGCGACGTACAGGATGCCCTGCCGCGGGTAGTCGAACGGCGAGCCGACGTCGAGGCTGCACCAGCGCGGCGCCGGGCCCGCCGCCTCCGCGGCGGCGCCCGTCCGGGCGGCCGGTACGCCGGCCGCGCGGCCACCCTGCGGTGGGCC
>DATMJT010000367.1:0-9952 GCA_035553735.1 Pilimelia sp. | reverse complement strand
CGGGCGGGCCGGTGGCCGATGTTCGACAAGACCGAGTGCGGCCTGCACGTCTGATGTCGTCGGACCTTCCGCCGCTGGTTCTCGCCGCGCACGGCAGCCGCGACCCCCGGGCCGCGGCCGTGACCCGGGCGCTGGCGGGCGCGGTCGGCGCGCGGCGACCGGGCCAGCGGGCGACGGTGTCCTTCCTGGACCATGCGCTGCCCCGGCCGGGCGCCGCATTGGCGGCGGTGGAGCGCGCCGGGCACCGCAGGGCGGTCCTGGTGCCGCTGCTGCTGACGGCCGCGTTCCACCACCGGGTGGACGTGCCGGGGGTGCTGGCCGCCGCCCGCGCGCAGGGACTGCGGCTGCAGGTGGCCGTGGCCGACCCCCTCGGTCCGGCCGTCGCGCCCGAGGCGCCCGCCTGCGGCGTGCCACGAGAGGCCAGCGCGGCCGTGCCGCAGGCGCTGCTGGCGGGCCTGTGCCGGCGGTTGGCCGAGGCGCCCGGGGCGGACCGGGCCGACGCGCTGGTGCTCGCCGCGGCGGGCACCCGGGATGCGGCGGCCCGGGCCACGGTGGCGCTCGTGGCCGCCGCGCTGGCCGAGCGGACGGGGCTGCCGTGCGAGGTGGCGTACGCGTCCGCCGCGGGGCCGCGCCCGGCCGCCGCGGTGCAGCGCCTGCGGAGCGCCGGCGCCCGCGGGGTCGCCGTGGCGGCCTACTTCCTGGCGCCTGGCCGGCTCTACGACGCGGCCGGTGCGCAGGCGCGGGAGGCGGGTGCCGTGGCCGTGGCCGGGCCGCTGGGCGCGGCGCCGGAGCTGGCGGACCTGGTCCTGGCCCGCGCCGACGCGGCGGCGTCCCGCCCGCTCAGCCGGGCGGCGTGAGCCGTCGCCGGCGCATGCGAAACGCCCCGGCGGACCGGGGCGTTCGCGGTGCGTCGTCGTGGAAGTGGGGCGGTCGACTCAGGCGGAGTGAGCGCGGACCCGGAGGCCGCCCCGGCGCTTGACGGCGCGGCGCTCCTCCTCGCTCATCCCGCCCCAGACCCCGGCGTCCTGACCCGTGTCGAGCGCCCACTGGAGGCACTCCTGGGTGACGGAGCAGCGCCGGCAGACCGCCTTGGCCTGCTCGACCTGCAGGATCGCCGGGCCGGACGTCCCGATCGGGAAGAACAGCTCCGGGTCCTCGTCGCGGCAGACAGCATGGTGGCGCCAGTCCATGGCGGCAACACTCCTTGTTCGTGGATCGGTGCGAGTAAATGCAGTGGATCTTTCTCTATGCGTCCGCGACGACACGGCAATGGCGGGCATCCATTGAGTGGCAACGCGTGAGCAAGCTTGTGGAGCCGTCCGGTGCGTGCCGGCCCGCGCGCCAGGACCCCTGTTTGGGCGGGCCCCGGGCGGGCGCAGGTCGATCAACGCTCCGTAATTCGGTTCGCTTGTGAATGCTTTCACGAACTCCCCGGATGTCAAGGGGGATGCTCGGAAAAAATACGGCCGGTGAGCAACCTCACCGCCCATTTGTCCGGTTTGCTACTGCTAAGTAACGCACCGACTTGCAACAGCCAGTAGCGAATGTAGTACGCTCCGCGCCCGGCTGCCAGTGTTCCTAGGTCGTGTCATGTCGTACCGCTGTGTCATGTCCGTGCACGCGCACCCTGTGGCCGGGGAGCCAGCCGCCGCGTACGCTTCGTCATCCTTAACGACCCAGGAGCCTGAAGGTCGCAGCCTCTCAGCAGATTACCCGGATCGCGTCGGCCACCGCCGTGAATTGCACCTTCTCCCGCTCGCCCAGATAGTCCCCGTCGAGCTGGAAGGGCTGGGGTCCGGAGGCCCGCAGGGAGAACTCCGCGATGTCGTGCAGGCGCAGCACCCGCCGCCCCTGCGGGCCCGGCCGTCGGGAGAGCATCTGGGCCACGGCGCGGGCGGTGCTCGCCGGGTGCAGGCCCCGCAGCGCCATCAGGTCCAGGCCGGTGTCGAAGGACGCGAGCGGGTTGGGGTTGACCGGTCGGTCACCCAGGTAGGTCCACGGCGCGGTGTTCTGGATGATCACGGTGGCCAGCTCGGTCTCGGCCGGCTCGTCCGGCCGCTCCAGGAGGATCTGGGCGTGGCGGCGCTCGGTGTCGAGCAGGTAGCGCGTCATCGCCGACCGCAGGTAGAGGGCCGGGGTCGACACCCGACCGCGCAGCCGCGCGCGCTCCACCTGCCGGATCACCGCCGCATCGAGGCCCATTCCGGCGCAGAACGTGAAGTAGCGGTCATCGGCGCGACCCAGGCCGATGGTCCTGGACCGGCCGTCGCGCAGGGCCGCCAGGATGTCGGCCGTCCCCTCGACCCAGTCGCGGGGCAGGCCGAGCGCGCGGGCGAAGACGTTGGTGGAGCCGCCGGGCACCACGGCCAGCGCCGGCCGCTCCGCCGCCGTGGCGGCACCGGCGGTCATCAGGCCGTTCACCACCTCGTTGACCGTGCCGTCGCCGCCGAGAGTGACCACCAGGTCGAACTCCCGGGCCCCGGCCGTACGGGCCAGTTCGGCGGCGTGCCCGCGGCGCCGGGTGTACGCGACCTCCAGGCGGACCTCGCTGCGCAGCGCGCGGACCAGCACGTCGCGGCTGCGTTCGCTGGTCGTCGTGGCCTTGGGGTTGACCACCAGGAGCGCCCGCATGGCCGGACTGTACCCCGGCGGGCCGCGCGGCACCCTTCGGTAGGGTGGGTGGCCCCACACGGCCGCCCGGTCACCCCGGCCGGGCGACCACCCGCCGCCGGCCACCGAGGAGAGCGCGTGTCCCAGTCCGCCGAGGCGCCGCCGCCCGCGCCGCCGTCGCTACGGGCCGCCGTCGGGCTCGTCGCCGCCGAGGCCGGGGCGCTGGGGCTGCTGTCGGTCCTGCTGGCGTACGTCGAGTTCACCGCCACCGAGGTCAACGTGGGCATCGCGGTGACCCTGCTCGGCTCGGTGCTGGGTCTCACCGCGCTGCTCGGCTGGCTGGCCCGGGCCCTGGCCCGCCGCCGCGGCGGCGTGCGCGGCCTGGCCGTCGTGCTGCAGCTGATGCTCCTGCCGGTCGGCTACTACATGATCCAGGGCGGCCTCAGGTGGCTCGGCGTGCCGCTGATCGCCCTGGGGCTGGTCACCGCGGGCCTGCTGCTGCACCCCGCGAGCACCCGGGCGCTCGGCCTGGACCACGGCGCACCTGGGCAGTAACCGGACAACTGTCGCGGGCGGCGCGACACCGGCCTAGGCTGTCCATCCGGAACCGCACCTCACTTCGCGGCCGACGGTGAAAGAGGACCTCGTGAGCACCGATCCCGCCCCCCGACCGCCCGCGTACCAGACCCTGGCCGAGGACCTGCGCGCGCAGATCACCTCCGGGCGCCTGCGCCCCGGTCAGCGGCTGCCGACGGAGCCGCAGCTGTGCGCACGGTCGGGGCTCAGCCGCAGCACGGTGCGCGAGGCGCTGCGGATGCTGGCCAGCCAGCACCTCATCGTGACGACCCGCGGCGTCTCCGGCGGCAGCTTCGTGGCCCAGCCCAGCCCCGAGCGGCTCTCCGACAACCTGGCCGGCGCCCTGCGGCTGATGCGGTCCGCCTCGATCGTCGGCATGGCCGAGCTGCTGGAGGTCCGGGAGATGCTGGAGGTGCCCGCCGCCGGCCTGGCCGCCCGGCGGCGCACCGACGCCGATCTGGCGGCGCTGAGCGCCGCACTGTTCGACCCGGTGGCGGACGATCTCACCACCCTGGTGTCCCGCTACCGGGAGTTCCACCTGGCCGTGCTGGCCGCCGTGCACAATCCCCTCTACCTGCTGATGGCCCGGTCGCTGCACAACGTGCTGAACGACCGGGAACTGGGCGCGGCCGCCTCGGTGCAGCTGCGGCGGCAGGGGGCGGCGGCGCATCGGGAGATCCTGCGCTGCATCGCCGAACAGGACGCCGACGGCGCCGAGGAGGCCGCCCGCGGCCACCTGCGGGACGTGCGCGAATTCTTCCTTCCGGCCATGGCGGTGCAGGCGGCCCCGGCGCGCTGAGCCGCGGGCTCGGCCCGCCGACGCGGGCCCGGGCTCACGCGGGGGGCTCCACCCGGCGGGTGACCAGGCCGATCGTGGCCCGGCCGGGCAGCACCTCGGCGCTGGCCTGGCTGGTGAGGGCCGTGAGCACCTTCCAGGCGAACGAGTTCGTGGACGGCAGGTGCGTGCCGGGTCGGGTGGCCACGGTGACCTCCACCCCGAGCGCGTCGTCCGTCACGGAGAACCGGCACTCCAGCTCGGCGGCGGGCGTGGCGATCGCCAACAGCATCGCGCACGCCTCGTCCACGGCGATGCGCAGGTCCTCGATCTCGTCCAGGGCGAACTGCAGCCGCGCGGCCAACCCCGCGGTGGCCGTGCGCAGAACACCGAGGTAGCCCACCTCGGCGGGGACGGTCAGTAGGACGACGTCGTCTTCGATGATCGACTGCTCCTGCGTTGTCACCTGGCTCACCGGCGGCCCTCCCCTCTTCAGGGGACTCTATCCTTTCAGGCCGCGCACGCGGGGAACGGCGGTGCGACGGCGACGATCGGCCGACCGCCGGGGGGCCGGTCGGTCGGGCGGAGCGCCGTGGCGGGACCGACGCCTCGGCGCGCGTGACGGAGAGCATGGTGCGCACGAGCGCGGACGACGGACCCGTGCGGCCACGAAGCGGCCGGTCGGGTCCGGGTGACGGACGCCGACCGGCCGGGACGTGCCGGGCGCGCGGCCTAGGCCTGCTTGGTCTCCCAGAAGACCTTCGCGATCTCATCGATCTTGGCCAGCAGCTCCTCGGCCTTCGCCGGGTCCGCCGACCCCTTCGCGCCGGCCGCGCCGGCGAGCTTCGTGGCCTCGTTGAACAGCTGGTGCAGCTCGGGGTAGCGCTCGAAGTGCGGCGGCTTGAAGTAGTCGGTCCACAGCACCCACAGGTGGTGCTTGACCAGCTCGGCCCGCTGCTCCTTGATGAGCAGCGCGCGGGTGCGGAACTCCGGGTCGGTGTTCGCCTGGTACTTCTCGCAGATCGCCTTGATCGATTCGGCCTCGATCCGGGCCTGCGCCGGGTCGTACACGCCGCAGGGCAGGTCGCAGTGGGCGCTGACGACGGTGCGCGGCGCGAGAATGCGCGGAAGTCGCATCGGAACCCTCCATGGGAAGCCGGCGCCGACGGGCACCCCGCGGCGCTCGTAGCTGAGATGATCCTCGGGTCCGACCCTACCCCGGGCACCGCGCGGGGGAACGGAGCCGTCGATGTTCGCCGTACTGGTCCGGGGACCCTCCATGGTGCCCACCCTGCGCGACGGCGACGCGCTGCTGGTGCGCCGCGGCGGTCGCCCCGTGCGCCCCGGGGACGTGGTGGTCGCCCGCTTCCGCGCCCGGCCGGACCTGCTCGTGGTCAAGCGGGTCGTGCGCAGGGCGCCGGGCGGATGGGAACTGCGTGGTGACAACCCGCTGGTCACCGACGACTCCCGGGCCTACGGACCGGCCGAGGTGCTGGGCCGGGTGGTGGCCCGCTACTGGCCGCGACCCGCCCGGGTGCGGTGAGCCGGTCCACGGCGCGACGGTGCGGCGGCACTATGCTGGGCCGGTCCCGGGTGACCCCCGACGCGACGCCGGCCCGCGCCGCCAACCGCGCTCGCCGCCGGCGCCAGATCGCCGCACGCCGTCTTTTCGGAGTTCCTGGAGTCCCCCCATGTCACCGTCCCCCGTGGACCCGTCCGATCCCGTCTTCGCCCTGCACCGGGGCGGCAAGCTCGCCGTGGCCGCCACCGTGCCGCTCACCAGCCGGGCGGACCTCGCCCTGGCGTACACGCCGGGTGTCGCGCGGGTGTGCGAGGCCATCGCGGCCGATCCCACCCTGGTGGACGCCTACACCTGGGTGTCACACACCGTCGCGGTGGTCACCGACGGCTCCGCGGTACTGGGCCTGGGCAACATCGGCCCGCGCGCCGCGCTGCCGGTGATGGAGGGCAAGGCGGTGCTGTTCAAGCAGTTCGGCGGGGTGGACGCGGTGCCGATCTGCCTGGACACCCAGGATGTGGACGAGCTGGTGGCGATGGTGACCGCGCTGGCGCCCTCCTTCGGCGGCATCAATCTGGAGGACATCGCGGCGCCGAGGTGCTTCGAGGTGGAGCGGCGGCTGACCGAGGCGCTGGACATCCCGGTCTTCCACGACGACCAGCACGGCACCGCGATCGTGGTGCTCGCCGCCCTGCGCAACGCCGCCGCCGTGCTGGGCCGCAAGCTGGGCGACCTGCGCGTGGTACTCAGCGGCGCGGGTGCGGCCGGGGCCGCCGTCACCAAGATGCTGATCGCCGGCGGCGTCGATGCCGCGCGGGTCGTGGTGTGCGACTCCCGGGGCGTGATCCACCGCGACCGACCGGACCTGCCGCCGGCCAAGGCGGAGCTGGCGGCGCTGACCAACGCCCACGGGCTGGCCGGCACCGTCGCGGACGCGCTGGTCGGCGCCGACGTCCTCATCGGGGTCTCCGGCGGCACCATCGACGAGTCGGCGCTCGCCCGGATGGCCCCCGGCGGCATCGTGTTCGCCCTGGCCAACCCGCGCCCAGAGGTGCATCCGGACACCGCCGCCCGGTACGCCGCGGTCGTCGCCACCGGGCGCAGCGACTTCCCGAACCAGATCAACAACGTGCTGGCCTTCCCGGGGGTCTTCCGCGGCGCGCTCGACGCCCGCGCCACCCGGATCACCGAGGGCATGAAGGTGGCCGCGGCCGACGCGATCGCCGACGTGGTCGCCGGGGCGCTGACCCCGGAGGCCATCGTGCCGAGCCCGCTCGACCCGCGGGTGGCTCCGGCGGTGGCCGGGGCGGTGGCCGACGCCGCGCGCCGCGAGGGCGTCTGCCGCGCGCCCGCCACCTGACGAGGGGCGGCGGACCGCGCAGGTGCGGGTGCGGGGCTGGTGGCGCGCGCGGCGGTGCGGCCGGCGGGGCGGCTGCTAGCCTGAGCCGCATGCGAGCCGCGTACGCCCGGGCCCTGGACGCGGGTGACCCGCTGGCCGCGCTGGGCGTGGGCGAGGCGCCCGAGCCGCAGCCGCCCGCCGACGACTGGGTGACCGTCGAGGTGCGCGCCAGCGCCCTCAACCACCACGACCTGTGGGCGCTGCGCGGCGTCGGGCTCGCCGAGAGCCGGCTTCCGATGATCCTCGGCTGCGACGCCGCCGGCGTCGGCCCCGACGGCGCCGAGGTGGTGGTCTACCCGGTCGTGCCGGACCCGGCCGACGCCCGGGGTTACTCGCTGCTGTCGGAGCGGTGGCCCGGCACGCTGGCCGAGCGGGTCGCCGTGCCCCGGGCCAACCTGGTGCCCAAACCGCCCGGGCTGACCTTCGCCGAGGCCGCCTGCGCGCCCACCGCCTGGCTCACCGCCTACCGGATGCTGGTGACCCGCGGCCGCGTCGCCGAGGGCGAGTCGGTGCTGGTGCAGGGCGCGGGCGGCGGCGTGGCCACCGCCGCGGTGGCGCTGGCCGTCGCGCTCGGCACGCGGGTGTACGTCACCAGCCGCGACGCCGGCAAGCGGGAGCGGGCCGCGGCGCTGGGCGCCACCGCCGTCGAGCCGGGCGCCCGGCTGCCCGAGCGCGTCGACGTGGTGGTCGAGACGGTCGGCGCGGCGACGTTCGCGCACTCGCTGAAGTGCGCCGCGCCCGGCGCCCGCATCGTCGTCTCCGGCGCCACCTCCGGCCACCGGGCCGAGGTGGACCTGCGTCGGCTGTTCTGGCTACAGCACGAGATCCTGGGCTCCACCATGGGCACCCGCGAGGAGCTGGTGGCGCTGCTCGACCTGTGGCAGCGCACCGGCCTACGGCCGGTGATCGACAGCCGGTTCGGCTTCTCGCAGGTCCGCGACGCGTTTGCCCGCCTGCACTCCGGCGAGGTCTTCGGCAAGGTGGTGCTCGACCACACCCGCTGACCGCCGGGGCCGGCGCCGTGGGGGTCCCCGGTGGGCGTCGGCGCCCGCGGGGCGCCGGACGGGTCACAGCCGGTCGTCCAGCGTCGCCAGGCCGCCGCGGCCCGCGGTCTGCGGCAGCCGGTCGCGGGCCCGCGCGTCGCCGTAGAGCGCCCACCGCAGGAACTCCGCGGTGGTGTCGGCCACCACCGTGAACGCCGGCCCGCCGCCCCGCAGCGCCTCGCCGTGGCCCATGTCGGGCAGGGTGAGCAGCGCCTTGGGCCAGGGCGTCGCGTCGTACGCCGCCTTGCCGGCGGCGTAGGACACCACGTTGTCGCGGGCGCCGTGCACGTACAGCAGGGGCACCTCGTGCCCGCTGAAGGCCGTGCCGACGCCCAGGGCACTGCCGGCCAGCACCACCCCGCCGGTCAGCCGCTGGTCGCGGGCCACGGTGAACAGCCCGATCGTGGTCACCCCGCCCGCGGAGTGCCCGGCCGCGCCGACCCGGGTGATGTCCATCCGGCCGCGCAGCGGGTCGCCGGGCTCGGTGTGCAGGGCCAGCAGCCGGGTCAGCACGTAGGACGCGTCGGCCGGCTGGTTCAGCACGTCGGCCACGTCGATGCGGCCGGTGCCGCGGCTGGTCCGCGGGTACGCCGGGGCGGCCACCACGAAGCCGGCCGCCGCCCAGCGGGCCAGCAGGGGCTGGTAGTCCGCCGGGGCGGCGCCCAGGCCGTGGCTGAACACCAGGACGGGGAACCGGCCCGACGCCGCCGGGGCCCCGGTGCGCGGTGCGCCGCCGGCCGCCCCGGTGGCCGGGTAGAACACGGTGGTCGGCAGGGGGCGGTCGGCGCCCCGGCTCCACCGCAGCGTGCGCAGCCCGACGGCGTACGGGCGGGCCGGCGCGGGCCGCCCGGTCGTCGCCCCGCCCGGGGCGCCCTCGGCGCCGGACGGCGACGCGGCGTCGCCCGGGACCGTGGTCGGCGCGGCGGGCGTGGGCTGCGCGGAGGCGGTTGCCGCTGCGCCTGCGGGTGCGCGTTCGGTGCCGCAGCCGGCCACCCCGAGCACCAGGCAGGTCAGGGCGGCGAGCAGCGCGGTAGGTCGGCACATGGGTCCGATTGTCACCGCCCCGGGTACCGATCCGGCAATCTTGGCGGTCCCCGGTGGAGCAGCCCGCCCGACCGTCGCGTGGTGGCGACCGCCCGTCGCATGGCCGGTGACCGGCCCTCGGGTGCCGGTGGCTGGCCATCACGGGTGGTGACCGGCCAGCAAGGGGGTGGTGACCTGCAGTCAGAGGGCGGTGGTCAGCGCGGCTACTCCGGACACGGTGCCGGCGACCGCCAGCCGGGCGCGGGCGGCGGCGTCCCGGTAGAGCCCCCACCGCAGAAAGTCGGTCGTGACGGCCGCAGTGGGGTCGAAGCCGGGCCGCCCGGCCCCGAGGTACTCGCCGTGCCCCTGGCCGAGCATGGTCAGGAAGGCCCTGGGCCAGGGCACCCGTTCGTACGCCGCCCGCCCCAGGGTGATGGGCACCACCCGGTCGGCGCTGCCGTGCACGAACAGCAGCGCCGCCGGCGGCCCGGCGAACGCGCCCGCCAGGCCCCCACCGGCGATCACGATCCCGGCCCGCAGTCTCGGGTCGTGACCCGGGGTGAACAGTCCGGTGGTGGTGAAGCCGCCCGCGGAGTGCCCGGCGGCGGCGAGCCGGTCCGGGTCGAGATGCCCGGCGAAGGCGTCGCCCGGCCGCTCGTTCAGCGCGGTCACCTCCCGTAGGACGTACCAGGCGTCCGCCGGCTGGTTGCGCACGTCGGCCCGGCTGAAGGCGAGGGTCGCGGCCCGGGTGTACGGGTAGGCCGGCGCGGCCACGACGAAGCCGGCCGCCGCCCACCGCAGGATCAGTGCCGCGTGCCGGCCGGGCTCACTGTGCAGGCCGTGGCTGAACAGCACGACGGGGAACCGGCCTCGGGCGACGGGGGCGCCGGGCTGGGCCGGGCCGCCGGCCACCCCGGCCGCCGGGTACCAGACCGTGGTGGGCAGGGGGCGTCCCATGCCCCGGGCGAGGGCGAGCTGCCGCACCCCGACCGCGTACGGCCCGGTCG
>DATMJT010000366.1:0-2634 GCA_035553735.1 Pilimelia sp. | reverse complement strand
GCTCCGGGGCGGGCCCGGGGATGCGGTACTCCTCGGTGAGCGTGGTGACCGGACCGGGCCAGGTTGCCTGGGCCACCTCGATCGGCCGGCGCCGCTCGTCGTAGGCCACGTGCAGCAGGTGCAGCACCGGGGTGTCCGGGCGGATCTGCAGCACCTCGGCCTCGTCCCGGCTGGGCTGGCGGGCCGAGATGGTGTCGGTGGCCGACGTGTAGCGCCGGCCGGTCACCTCCTCCACCTCCTGGTACAGCGGTCGGCCGAACGGCTCGGGCCGCTCCAGGGAGGTGCCCGCGGCGTCGGCCACCCGGAACCACGAGGCGCCGACCTCCACCGGCGAGTCCTGGGTGCGCACGACGTGCCGGCGCACGACCAGCTCGGCGCCGTCGGACACCCCGAACGCGTCGGCCACCTCCGGCGGGGCCGGGGCCCGGCCCACCTCGACCAGGTGCTGGCGGTACCGGGCGGCCAGGTCGGTGTGGTAGCCGCGGTGGGCGCCGTAGCGGCCGCGCGACAGCCGGTTCATCCGGCGTCGGGTGCCCCGCACGTACGTCCCGGAGCCGGGCTTGGTGATCAGCAGACCCTCGACCCGTAGCTGGTCGATGGTGCGCTGCACGGTCTGCTTGGCCACGCCGTACATCTGGGCCAGGCTGGGGATGGACGGCAGTCGCTCGCCCGGCCCCCAGTCGCCGCGGCGGATCTGGGCGCGCAGCTGGGCGGCGATCTGCCGGTGGGGCACCTCCGCGGCGCCGGGATTGACGGTCACGCGAGCCTCCGTGTCCTGTTACACCTAGGTTCCTAGGATGCCAAACGGGGTGTGGCGCCGTCCGCGCGACACGCCGAGGCCATCGGCGGGCGGTGACGGGCGGCGGCGCCCCGGGGAGGACCTCGGGGCCGGGACGGCAACGGGCGGCGGGCGGTAGGGAGCCGGGACCGCACGCGGCCCGGCGGGGGTTACCTGTCGAGGCCCGGCGGTGCCACGGAGGAGCCGGCGGTGCTACCAGGAGCCGGCGGTGGGCCCCGGCGCGGGGCCCGCCGGGCCGCCCCGGCGGCGGAGGTACTTCTCGAACTCGCTGGCGATCTCGTCACCGCTCAGCGGGCGCAGTCCCGGGTCGCTGACCCGCTCCTCAAGCTCGCGCACGTACTCGCCCAGCTCGGCGTCCTGCTCGGCGGCGGTGCGGACCCGCTGCTCCCACTCCGCGGCCTCCTCGGCCAGGTCGGCGGTCGGCACCGGCAGGTCGAGAACCTCCTCGACCCGGTGCAGCAGCGCCAGGGTCGCCTTGGGGCACGGCGGATTGTTGGCGTAGTGCGGAACGTGCACCCAGAACGACACCGCGTCCACCTCGGCGCGGGTGCACGCCTCGTGCAGCACCCCGACGATGCCCGTCGGCCCGTCGTACCGGGTGGGGGTGAGCCGGTAGCGCTGCGCCGCGTCGGGCACCGAGGCGCTGCCGCTGATCGGCAGCGGCCGGGTGTACGGCACGTCGGCCAGCAGCGCGCCCAGCAGCACGATCCGGTTGACCTCCAGGCTGTGACAGATCTCCAGGACCTGCTCGCAGAAGGTGCGCCAGCGCATGCTGGGCTCGATGCCCCGGATCAGGACCACGTCGGAGTCGGCGCCCGGCGGCGAGGCCGCCAGGAACCGGGTGCCCGGCCACTCGATCCGGCGGGTCTCGCCCTCGGCCATGGTGACTGTGGGGCGGCTGACCTGGAAGTCGTAGAACTCCTCCGGGTCGAGCTCGGCCACCGGACGGGCGTCCCAGACCTGCTCCAGGTGCTCGACGACGGCCGTCGAGGCGTCGGCAGCGTCGTTCCAGCCCTCGAACGCGGCGATGGCCACGGGGGAGCGCAGCACGGGCAGACCGTCGAACTCAGTCACCGTGCCAGCCTACGTGTCCGCGCGTCAGCCGGCTCGGTGGCCGCGCCGGGCGCCGTCGGCGAGGGTCCGGGGCAGCGACGGCGGTCACACCCGGCGCCGCCCGCGCCGCGGGAGGGTGGGCGCAGCGGCCCCGGGCACTACGCTGTGGGGCGTGTCGACACCGCTGCTGCACGCGCTGGCCGATCGGGTGCTCGTCGCCGACGGGGCGATGGGCACCATGCTGCAGGCCGCCGACCTGAGCCTCGACGACTTCGACAACCTCGAAGGCTGCAACGAGGTGCTCAACGTGACCCGGCCCGACGTGGTGCGCGGCGTCCACGACGCGTACCTGGCCGCCGGGGCCGACTGCGTGGAGACCAACACCTTCGGGGCCAACCTGACCGCGCTGCGCGAGTACGGCATCGAGGAGCGCATCGTCGAGCTGTCCGAGGCCGGCGCCCGGCTGGCGCGGGCGGCCGCCGACGCCTGGTCCACACCGGAGCAGCCGCGCTACGTGCTGGGCTCCATCGGCCCCGGCACCAAGCTGCCCACCCTGGGGCACATCGCCTACGCCGAGCTGCGCGACGCGTACCAGCGCAACGCCGCCGGGCTGATCGCCGGCGGCGTCGACGGCCTGATCGTCGAGACCTGCCAGGACCTGCTCCAGGCCAAGGCCGCGATTGTCGGCGCCCGGCGGGCGATGGCCGACGCCGGCCGCCGGGTGGCGCTGATCTGCCACGTCACCGTCGAGACCACCGGCACCATGCTGGTCGGCAGCGAGA
>DATMJT010000365.1:0-16421 GCA_035553735.1 Pilimelia sp. | reverse complement strand
GGGTCAGGGTCGGCCGGCGGGCGGCGGCTCCGGGTGCGGTCCGCCCCACGGCGCCTCGACCACCAGCCAGCTCTGCCGGGCGATCCCCCGCAGCAGGAACTCGTACGGCAGCCAGCCGTGGCCGTCGCGGCCCCACGACGTGCCCCAGTTGTTCCGGAAGCGCAGCGCGCCCGGGGCCGCCCCGGGGCTCGCGTCCTCCGTCGGGAAGTCGTCGTCGTAGCCGGTGACCAGGACGACGTGCCGCCCCACCGCAGGCTCGTCCGGAGCCGGGACCGCGACCACTCCGGAGCCGAACGACCTCACCAGCGACGGACCGAGCGGAAACTCCACCGAGACCGGCATCCCCCAGGCCAGGCAGCTGCGGACGTGGTCGAGGTACGCGCGCGGCGCGAGGTGCGGGCCGTCCAGCCGGCCGTACCGCACGCGCCGGTACCGGGCCGCCGCGGCCAGGGCCTCGGCCGGCGGGTCGACGTCGACCCGGTCCGGCCGGAACGGCCACTGCCGCTCGGGCAGCAGGCCGAACTCCCGCCACGCCGCGAGGCTGTGCGCGAGCGTGGAGCCGACGCGGTCCGGCCGACCGGCGAGGCGCCGCGACATGCGGTAGGTGAACAGCAGCGACGGCGTGAAGTCGACCCCGGCCAGGCGCGCCGCCCAGTAGCGGGCCAGGGCCGCGGTCACCGCCGCCGTGCACAGCGGCAGCAGGCCCTGGTCGGACACCGGCTCCGGCAGCCACCCGCCCAGGTCGACCGCCGCGGGGCGCGGCCCCGGGTCCCCACGGTGCCACGGGTGGCGCGCGGCGAACTGCCGGATCTCGGCCAGCCGCAGGCCGGGGTCAGGCATCAGGTCATGCCCAGCCGACGCATCCGCAGGGCCACTGCCTGCTGGAACTGGGTCTGCGCCGCCGGGGTGCCGATGGGCAGCCGCCGCTCGGCGGCGAAGTGCCCGTAGGCGTCGGTGCCCTGGACCAGCATGGCCGTGTCCGGGCCGCCGACGGGCGCGACCGAGGTCGCCAGGTAGTCGATCGCGACGTTGACCCGCCCGACGTCCGTGCTGTTCGGCCCCGAGCAGTGCGCCACGGCCATGTGGTGCATGGAGAACTGCCCCGCGTCCAGTAGCACCGGCACCGCCCGGGACTCGTCGACGTCGATGTCGACCTCCAGACCGGCCGCGCGGATCTCCGCCGGGTCGGCGTCGGTCCGGTGCGCCACGATGCCCTCGCGGTGGGTGCCCCGGGCGAACCGCATCGTGCCGTTGGCCAGGGTCGTGGCGGTCAGCGCCACCCACACCCGCACGGCCCCGGACTCGAAGCCGCGCAGGTTGTAGTGCAGCGCGTCCTGGTGCCAGGCGAGCCGGTCACCGCTGTGCGGCGGGCGGGTGAACACGTTGCTCGACCAGACGAGCAGGTCGGGGCCCAGCAGCTCGGTGACGGCGGCCAGGATGCGCGGGTGCCGGATCAGCTCGTCCGCCCAGTCGGCCGCCAGGTGCACCTTGGGGAAGTGCCGGAACGCCCCCCACACCCCGCCGCGGCGCAGCGCCGCGGCGTCGTACTCCTGGAACCGCGCCAGCGTGTCGGCGCACTCCTGCGCGGTGAGCGCGTCGAGCGGGAAGACGAAGCCGTCGGCGTCCAGCGCGGCCCGCAGGTCGACCGCGGGCCGCGCCCCGGCCGCGGCGGGGCTCACGCCGCCCTGCCCGGCGTCAGCGCGCCCGGCGGCGCGGCCCGGTCCGGCGTCGCGCCGGAGGGCGCCGTGCCGGAGCCGCCCCGGCCGCCGCCGGGCCGCGACCCGGTGTGCTCGGCCAGCAGGCGCAGCAGCCGCACCGCGTCGTCGCGCTTGGCGTCGGGGGCGTGGTCGACGTACACCTGGCGGTACTTCTCCGCCACCGGCTCGCCCACCTGAAGGGCCAGCTCGCGGAACACCGCCTCGACGGTGCGGTCGGGGAAGTAGAGCGCCTTGGCCACCGCCAGCAGCCGCTGCCCGAACTCCGCCTCCATCAACCCGCGCTCGGTGAGGTCGCGCACGGCCACCCGGAAGTTCACCATCGGCACCGACAGCGCCCGCAGCGTGTCGGGGTCGAACGTGATCGCCACCTCGTCGTCGGCGTCGACCTCGCCGGTGTGGAACATCTGGAAGATGTCCCCCACGCCGGTCATGCCCCAGCGGTGCAGCTCGGTGGCCCGCAGCGCGCCCATGCTGGACGAGCCGTAGAACTCCACCCCCTTGTTCATCGCCTTGGTGATCTCCTTTGGGGAGATCGACATGGCGTGCAGGAAGCAGCCGTCCACGATGCCCACCCGGGTCGGCGGGGTCTCGCGTGCCATCAGGGCGTTGATGTCGCCGCGGCGGATCGGCGGCAGAAACTCGGCCGCCGGCAGGATCTCGGCGGCCTCCGCCGTCGCCATGCTCGGCCCCAGGAAGATGACGGTCTGCGCGCTCACTTCACACCTGCCGTGGCCTCGAGGAGTTCCGGGTTGTTCTTGATCAGCGCGCGCAGCTCGCCGACGGCGACCCGCCACTGCGCGGTGGCCCGCTCACCGATCTTCGAGCGGTCGATCGCCCAGGACTCCAGCCCCGGGACGATCACCCGCACCACGCTGGCCGGGATCTCCGGCGGCGACAGGTCCACCACCAGCACCTGGGTCAGGCCGCGCTCGCGCAGCCGGTCCAGCATCAGGTTGAGGTCGGTGATGATGTCGGCGCTGGGGTGGTGCGGCAGGTCGGCGAACCGGATGGTCCGGCTGGAGGTCTTGTGCGCCCACGCCTGCGGGTTGAACCGGGAGCTGCGCTTGGTGTGCAGCGCCCAGCGCGGCACGTCCTCGTCCGGCAGCGAGATGTCCTCCCGCATGGCCTGCATGTCGACCACCCGGCTCTGGGCGGCCTCGGTGATCGCCCGCACGACCGCCACCTCGGCGTCCGGGTGGGTGCCGATGCCCTGGTGGCTGCGCGAGAACGTCGGGCCGAGCTCCTCGGCCACCACGGCCAGCACGCTCGGGATGCCGGTCGCGGAGGTGATGTTCTTCAGCTGGATGCTGACCCCGGCGTCGAGGAACATGCGCACGTAGCGCTGCGCCCGCTCGGGCAGCGAGTCCAGGTCGACGCTGGCGTGCATCTCCTGGAAGTGCCTCGCCAGCTCCGGAGACGGCGGCAGGCCCAACCGGCCGGTCTCGATCGCCCGGCTGAACCGGTTGCTGACGATCTCCGCCATCGTCCAGTCGTCGCGCTCGATCAGCTCGCACAGGGCGTGGCAGGTGGCCTCCTCCAGCGAGTTGCCGGAGGCGATGCCGTTGGTCGTGGAGATCGGGTAGCACGGGACCTCGTGGAAGTGCGTGTGGTAGCCGCCCAGGTACTGCGGCACGAGCACCGACTCGTCGTTGAGCAGGTCCCACGACTCGATCCAGGACAGCGGCAGGTCGATGTGGTAGCGGTCGTAGAGCTCGATGTTGTGCGCCCGCGGGTCCAGCGCCCGGCGGCCCTGGGCCACCAGCTCCGGGTACGAGGCGATGACGACCGGCCGCAGCGGCAGGGCGGCCGCGTAGCGCTCCACCGCCTCCATGATCGCCGACGTCTTGGCGTCGAGCGCGGTGGCACCCTTGCCGTTGTAGACGGAGATCACGTCGTTGGAGTGCGGCGCGATCGCGTTGTAGACCGGGATGCCGATGCGGTCCAGGCCGGTGATGTCCGCGATCCGGCTGATCCCGACCCGGGCGATGTGCGGCTCGATGCGGCGGTAGGTCTCCTCCACCGGGAACTCCCGGTGCGGCCCCACCCCGTGGCACTTCGGAATGCTGCTGCGGAACCTCATCACTGCCTCCCTGCCCGCCGGATCTCGGAGAAGTCAAGCCGCGAGCTGCCGTCGCCGCGGTACGCGTACGCCACGTCCACCTCGTCGCCGGGCTCGACCGTCAGCTGCTCGGGCAGCGCCCAGACCGCCGTGTACCAGTGGCTGCGCTCCCCGCCCTCCCACGGGGCGGTGGAGAAGGTGGTGGTCGACCCGAGCCGCGCCTGGAAGTAGACGACCACGCCCGAGACGGTGCCGGCGCGGTCCGCGGTGAGGGTGCGCACCGCGTCCAGGCCGTGCACGTCCACCGACAGGTCCACCTGGTAGACCTCGGCCGGCGGCGAGTACACCGGCCACTGCTGCACCACCTCGGGGCGCTCGTAGAAGCCGACGGTCTGCCGGCCGTCGTAGTCGACCAGCGCGGAGAAGTCGATGTCGTACGCCTCCTTCCACCGCTGCACCTGGACCGGGTGGGCGCGGTACGCCTGCCGCACCCGCTCCGGCAGGTCCACCAGGCGGGCCAGCGCGGTGAACCCCTGCGGCACGAGCCGGGCGTCCGGGGTCAGCAGCCGTGCCCGGGCGTCCTGCATGGTCTCCCAGATCGTCATGTCCAGCGCCTCGTTGCCGACGATGTCGGTGCTGAGCACGGTGGCCCGCTGCGGCAGCTCCAGCTGGGTGGACCAGCCGCGGATGAAGGTGATCCGGTCCGCCACCCCGTTGCTGTGGGCGACCTTCTCGGCCAGATGCACCATGCCGGCCGGCTCCACGGCGTACACGTGCGCGGCGCCGGCCTGGGCCGCCGCGACGGCCAGGATGCCGGAGCCGGTGCCGAGGTCGAGCACCACGTCGCCGGGGCGGACCGTCTCCCGCACCGCCCGCACGAACGCGCCCTTGCGCGCCGTGTCGTCGAGGATCTTCAGGTGCGGGTGGGCGGCGTCGTAGCCGCCGCCGGGCCAGGTCGCCGCGCTGAACCCGACCACCGGCTCGCGCCGCAGCACGCCCGCGTTGACGAGCTGGATCAGCGTCGTCACCAGCTGCTGGGCGGCGCGGGTGCCCCGGCAGCGGTCCTGGGCCAGCGCCACCGTCTCGGCGACCGTGCGCGGGGTGTGCAGGATGTCGAGCAGGGCGAGGGCGTCGGGGCCCACCTTGATGACCCGGCCGCCGAGGTAGATCTTCGTGAGATTGCTGGTGTCCACCTCCAGGACCAGCTCGGGCACCCGGTACAGCGTCGTATCTGAACTGATGGACAAGACCTCTCCCCTGACCTAGACGGGCGGCTGCGCCGCGAATCCCCTGACCTAGACGGGCGGCTGCGCCGCGGTCGGCCCGGCCGCTGCGGTGGTCAGCGCCTTGGTCAGCGCGGCGACGATGACGGGCCGGAAGTCGCCCAGCGAGCCGGCCTCCCGGGCGCCGGTGGCCAGCGACAACCCGTCCCGCGGCTCGACCACCTCGTAGCCGTCAGCGCGCAGCGTGGCCACGTTGCGCCGCACGGCGGGCTTGCTCCACATCACCTCGTTCATGACCGGGACGATCACCACCGGGCACGCCGCGGCCAGAAGCGTGGTGGTCAGCAGGTCGTCGGCGATCCCGTTGGCCACCTTGCCGAGGAAGTTGGCGGTCGCCGGCAGCACGATCAGCACGTCGGAGCGCTCCGCGACGGTGACGTGGGTGGTCCGGCCCTCGCTGGCGGTGGACCAGTCGGTGACCACGCGGCCGTCCACGGACGCCTCCAGGATCGGCAGCCCGATCAGCCGCGCGGCGCTCGCCGTGGCCACGATGTCGATGTGGGACACCCCGAGCGTCCCCCTGAGCCACAGCGCGATGTGCGGCACCGCCACCGCCGACACCGAACCGCACACGCCGATCGTGACCCGCAGCGCCCGCATGGCCGCCGCAACCTGCTCGCTGGTCACCCGCACCCCCCACTGTTCGCCGCCCGCGCCAGCCGCGCCGCCAGCGGCGCGCAGAAGTCGTCGAGCCGCTCGTGCACCCGGCGCAGCAGGGCCAGCGGCCCGGCGCGGTCCCCGGTCACGGCGGCCCGCAGGGCCAGGTGGTCCAGCACCCGGGCGCGGAGCCGGTCGGCCAGCGGCGCACCGCCGGCCGGCAGCGACGGACCCGCGGCGGCGTAGGCGTCGACGAAGCCCGCCGCCCACGCGCCGGCCGCCCCGGCCCGGTCCGGGGCCACCGCGGCCGCCTCGACCAGCTCGGCCAGCAGGGTGTCGACATCGTCGGTCGCCGCACCCGGCCCGGCCTCGCGCCAGCCGAGCACGACCGGCCGGTCCGCCCAGGCGATCACGCCGAGGGAGAACCGCCCGTGCGTCAGCACCCGGGCCGTCCTCGGCTCCGCTGCGGCCCGGCCCGCCGCGATCTCGTCCGGCCGCGGCCCGGCCCCGGGCTCGGGCGCTGCGGTCGGGGCACCGACGCTCCCGGCCAGCCAGGCGCGGGCCGCCGCCCGGCGCGCCCGCAGCTGCGCGTCCCGCGGCCGGACCCGCGGACGGAGGTCGCCGGGCGGGTCCGCGAGCGCCGCCGGCACCGGGGTGCGGTGCAGCGCCGCGAGGAACTCGCCCAGCCGGCGGAACGCCGGGGCGGGGTCGCCGCCCGGACGGCCCGCCGGGCCCGCCACCGGCCCGACCGGGCCGAACACCACGTCGAAGGCCAGCCACGGGGAAGGCACCGGCCCCCAGAGCGCCGCGTCGCCCACCAGCCGCGGCACCGCCGCCGGGCACGGCCGCCGCGGCACCGCGCCCGCGAGTGCCGCCAGCGCGGACTCCTCCAGGAGCCCGGCCAGGCCGCTGGCCCGCTCCTCCCGCCACTCGTATCCGTCGCCCACCGGCACGCACGCCCGGGTGGCGAACGGCCCGGGCAGCCGGCGTACCGGGGCGGCGGCCGGCGCCCCACCGGCGGCCGGCGCCACGGCACCGGTCCCGGCGGCCGTCACCGGGACCCCGCCAGCACGGCCGACTCCGGGTCCGCGGCCGGCTCCGGGTTGAGGTACGGCCGGTCCGGGTCCAGCCCGGCCTCGACCAGGCGCTCCAGGATTGCGCGCTCCCGCTCGGCGACGGTCGGCGCCCCCGCGGACCACCCGCGCAGCAGCCCCTCGGCCACGAGCATGCACCGGTGCTGGCCGAAGCTCACCCCCCGGGCTCCCGCACCGGTCGGCTCCGCGGCCATCGACCAACCGCGGTCGAGGCGGTACGCGAAGCACGGCCCCGCGTCGCGCAGCCGCGCCCGGAACCCGGCGTGCAGCCGCTCCAGGGCGCCGCGGTGCGCGTCCCAGTCCGGCCGGGCCAGGTAGACCACCACGGGGTCGTTGCGGTCGAAGCCGTCGGGATGGTTGGCCACCTTCAGGTGGAACGGCACGGCCCGCTCGTTGAGCAGCGACGCGACGGCGGCCAGGAACTGCGGCGCCGCGTCGGCCGCGGAGAGGGCGTAGTAGAGCCGCACCACCGGTGCCCCCGGCCGGCGCAGCCCCGCCTCGCCGATCGCCACGTACCAGCCCGGGTTGGAGTACCGCCGCTCGGGCGGGAACCGCACCGAGACCGTGTCGCCCAGCCGCGGCGGGGTGTCGGTGCCCGCCACCTCCTGCGGCGTGACCGTCAGCGACAGGCCGTTGCGGTGCACCACGAACTCCCCGGCGACCGCGTCGGCGGGCTCGACGGTGACGCGCCACCCCGGCTCGGTGTACCAGCGGCTGGGGTGCGCCGCGCTGAGCCGGGCGACGAAGTCCGGATCCTCCCGGTCGGCGATGCCGACGACCGTCCGCGAGCCGTTGATCAGCACCGTGGCGGCGGCCAGGTCGGCGGCGTAGTAGTACAGATAGAGGAAGCGCCAGAGGTGGGACAGCACCGGCGCGCCGGGCTCCGCGTCGATCTCCCGGGTCAGCTGGAGCCGGCCGAGCGTCCGGTGGCGGAAGGTCTCAGCGTCCGCTATCTCGATCTCCGCGCAGATCCGGCGGTACGCCTGGCGGTATCGGTTCATGCGGCTCCTCGCCGGCCGGGCAGCGCCGCCCGGCACACCTCCGGGCGCTGGACCAGTTGGCGCCCGATCAGCAGGTAGAGGTGGCCCACCCGCCCCAGCGAGCCCACCTTCTCCAGCCGCCCTAGGGCATTGAGCAGCAGGAACACCCCGGCGAACCGCAGCGCCCGCAGGATCGCCTCCTCGGTCGCGCCGGAGCGCTCCTGGTAGGCGCGCAGGAACCGGCCGGTGGCGGCCAACGCGTCGGTGAGCGCGCCGGAGTCGTTCACCCGCAGGGCGGGGATCCGGTGACAGAGCATCTGCCCGGCCACGGTGCCGACGTCGTACCCCGGGTCGCCGAAGCCCGCCAGCTCCCAGTCGATGATCCAGACCGCCGGGTGCGCCGCGCCGAAGAGCACGTTGTCGTCGCGCAGGTCGAAGTGGATGTACGCCGACGGCGCCCAGCTGTCCCGCAGCCCGGCCAGGTCGGCGTCGATCGCCTGCATCACGGCCGCGTACTCGGCGAAGTCGGTGCCGTACCCCAGGGCGTACTCGCGGGGGGTCAGCCGGGTCATGGACGGGATGGGGAAGCGCACGTGCCGGTCCGGGTGCCGGGCGGCGTGCTCGCGCACCGGCAGCGCGTGCAGGTCGGCCAGGCAGGCGCCGAGCGCGTCGAACGCCGTGCCGGCGTCGGGTGCGGCACCGGCCGCGGCCTGCTGCGCCCAGGTGACCGAGTCGCCGATGTGCGCGAACGCCTGCACCCCGCCGTCGGCGGTGGTGCCCAGCAGCCGCGGCAGCGCCGACCGCAGCCCGGGGGGCAGCGGCAGGCCGTCCAGCAGCGTGAGGGCCCACACCTCGTTGTCGGTCTCCAGCTCGGTGCCGTCGAGCCACTTGAGCACCAGCGGCTCGGCGCCGGTGAACCCCACCCGGGCGACGGGGCGCCGGGCGGTGTACCAGTGCACGTCCGAGATCTCGCCACGGAGCAGGCCCAGCTCGGCGAGCAGGCGGTGGAGCGTCGACCGGCTCGGCCGCGTGCCACCGCCGGCCCGCCCGCCACGGGCCTGGTGCGGGACGTGGACGCCCATCATCCGCAGTCGGACAAGGGCCTCCACACCCGTGGCGGGCTGGGCGGTCCGGCTATCGGGATCGCCCATCAACTCGGCGGACGATCAGCAGTGGAACGCGATCGACGCCGCGGCGGCCATGACCGAGCCCTGGGCCTCCTCGTCCGGCGCGATGCCCGACTTCTCCTCGAGGAACTTCTGCAGCTCGACCGAGTCGATACCGGTCAGGCCAGCCAGGGTCTCGTCAACCTGCTCAGCGGACATGGCTATACCTCCCCATTTCTGTGAGGTCGACCGCGCCTCGCGCATGCCGGTCGGCACCCGTCCGGCTCGGTCGTCTTCGAACCGGGTGGCGGGCGTGCCACCCGGCCCGACCGAGACTGTCGGGTGCGCCTGAACATGCGCTTAACGCCGCCGGCGGTACGCGGGCGGCACCGCCGAGCACGAAGCGGGATCCCTGAGCACGGCGCGGCACCGTCGAGCGCGGCGCGGCACCGTCGAGCACGGAGCGCAGCGCCGGGCGCGGGGCCGCGACGGCGTCAGAAGTTCAGCCCGCGCCTGGCGAACCAGGGACGGGGATCGACCTTCTTGCCGTCCACCTCGACCTCGAAGTGCAGGTGCGGCCCGGTGGAGTCGCCCGTGCTGCCCACCTTCGCGACCAGCTGGCCGGCGCGGACCCGTTCGCCCGGCTTGACCGTGAGGCTGGAGTTGTGCGCGTAGAGCGTCGAGACTCCGCCGCCGTGGTCGATGATCACGGCGTTGCCGTAGCCGCCGTACCAGGACGCCTTGCGGACCACCCCGTCCGCGGCCGCGCGCACCGGCGTGCCGGTGGCCGCGGCGATGTCGATCCCCTCGTGCTGGCGTCCCCAGCGTGGGCCGAACTCGCTGCTCGTGGTGCCCTGCACCGGCAGCTGCCAGCCCCCGTTCGCGGCGCCGCGGGGCTTCTCGGCCGCCAGCGCCTGGTCCAGCGCGGCGGCGAACGCGGTGGCCGACGCCCCGGGCGGGCCGCCCGCCGACGCGGCGCCGCCCGCCGCGGTGGTGGGCGCCGCCGGTGCCGGGGCGACCGCGGCGTGCATCATTGACTGAATCTGCGAGATCCGGAACTGGATGTCGCCGATCGTCATTGATCAACTCCCCGGTGGGCGGCGGGCGTGGTCCTCCCCCGCACCGTCGTCCGTCCGGCGGCGGGGCTGAGGAAAACCGCGCCTACACTGGCCCGGCGATGAACATCCTCGTCACGGGTGGGGCCGGCTTCGTCGGTTCCCACTTCGTCCGCACCCTGCTCGGTGCCGGGTTCCCCGGCATCCCGGACCCCGCGGTCACGGTGCTGGACAAGCTCACCTACTCCGGCAGCCGGGCGAATCTCGCCCCGGTCGCCGGGGCGCCCCGGCTGCGGCTGGTCGAGGGCGACATCTGCGACGCCGCGCTCGTCGGCGCGCTCCTGCCCGGGCACGACGCGGTCGTGCACTTCGCCGCCGAGACGCACGTCGACCGGTCGATCGACGACGGCCCGGCGTTCGCCCGCACCAACGTGGTCGGCACCCAGGTGCTGCTCGACGCGGCGGTGCGCCACCGGATCCCCCGGTTCGTGCACGTGTCCACCGACGAGGTCTACGGCTCGGTCGACACCGGCTCCTGCGACGAGACCCGGCCGGTCCGCCCGACCTCCCCGTACGCGGCCACGAAGGCGGGCTCCGACCTGCTCGCGCTGGCCTGCCACCGCACGCACGGGCTGGACGTGACCATCACGCGCGGCTCCAACACCTACGGCCCGTACCAGTTCCCGGAGAAGATCATCCCGCGGTTCGTCACCCGCCTGCTCGACGGCGGGACGGTGCCGCTCTACGGCGACGGCGCCCACGTCCGGGACTGGCTGCACGTCGACGACCACTGCCGCGGGGTGGCCCTGGTGCTGGCCCGCGGCCGGGCGGGGGAGATCTACAACCTCGGCGGGGGCACCGAGCTGACGAACCGGCAGCTCACGGCCCGCCTGCTCGCGGCCTGCGGGGCCGGCTGGGAGCGGGTCGAGTACGTCGCGGACCGCAAGGGCCACGACCGGCGCTACGCGGTCGACACCACGAAGATCTCCACGGAGCTGGGCTTCCGGCCGCGGGTCCCGTTCGACGTCGGCCTGGCGGAGACCGTCGCCTGGTACCGGGCGCACCCGACGTGGTGGGGGCCGCTGCGCCGGCGGGACGCGGCCCCGCCCGGGGGACGCGCCGCGCCGTAACCCGACCGACCCGCGGCCCGCACGCCGTACCCGGAGGCCGCACCCGCGCCTGGCCGCGGTGCCCGGTCGCGGCCGGGCGGTCAGCCCGTCCGTCGGCTGGCGTCCCAGCCCGGCACCTCGTGCGGCTTGCGCGGATCCGGACCGGTGTAGCGGGCGGACGGGCGGACCAGCCGGCCCAGCCGCTTCTGCTCCAGGATGTGCGCGCTCCAGCCGGCCACCCGGGCGCAGGTGAAGACCGAGGTGAACATGTGCGCCGGCACCTGCGCAAAGTCGAGCACGACCGCCGCCCAGAACTCCACGTTGGTGGGCAGCACCCGGTCGGGGTAGCGGGCCTGCAGCTCCTCCAGGGCCGCCTGCTCCAGGGCCGCGGCGACCTCGTAGCGGGGGGCGCCCAGCTCGCGGGCGGTACGGCGCAGGACCCGGGCCCGGGGGTCCTCGGCCCGGTACACCCGGTGCCCGAACCCCATCAGCCGCTCACCGCGGTCCAGCACGCTCCTGACGTAGCCCGCCGGGTCGCCGGAGCGCTCGACCGCCTCGATCATCTGCAACACGCGGGTCGGCGCCGAGCCGTGCAGCGGGCCGGACAGCGCGCCGATGCCGGCGGAGATGCAGGCGGCGACGTCGGCCCCGGTGGAGGCGACCACCCGGGCGGTGAACGTCGAGGCGTTCATGCCGTGCTCGGCCGCGGAGATGAAGTACGCGTCCACGGCCTTCACGTGCCGCGGGTCCGGCTCCCCGCGCCAGCGCTTCATGAACCGCTCGACGATCGTCTCGGCCTTGTCGATCTCCTTCTGCGGCACCGCGGGCAGGCCGAGGCCGCGGGCGGACTGCGCGACGAACGACATCGCGGTCACCGACACGCGGGCGAGGTCCTCCCGCGCCTGCTCGTCGGAGATGTCCAGCAGCTGGCCGAGCCCCCAGTACGGCGCCAGCATGGCCACCGCGGACTGCACGTCCACCCGGATGTCGCCGGAGTGCACCGGCACCGGGAACGGCTCCGCCGGCGGCAGGCCGGGCCCGAACTCGCCGTCGACGAGCAGGCCCCACACGTTGCCGAACGACACCTGGCCGATCAGGTCCTCGATGTCGAGGCCCCGGTATCGCAGGGAGCCGCCGTCGCGGTCCGGCTCGGCGATCTCCGTCTCGAACGCGATCACGCCTTCGAGGCCCGGCTTGAACGTGCTCATGCAGTCTCCTGACGGATCTTCTGGGCGTACCGTACCGGAGCGTACCGAGCAGGCGGGGCCTTGACGGACAAGTGGGACTCACCTCACCGTCCGTTCGGCAGCCGGTTCCGCGCCGTACCGCCGCCGGCCGGCTGCCGATCTGCGCCCCGCACCGTGCCCGGACGCGGGGCGTCCGTATCCTTCACGCCATGCAGGACTTGCGACAGCAGATCGAGGCCCTCTGGAAGGACCGCACCGCCCTGTCCCCGGACGATGCGGACGCGACCGCGGCGATCCACCGCGCGATAGAGCTCCTCAACTCGGGCCAGGCCCGGGTGGCCGAGATCGTCGACGGCGAGGTCGTCGTCAACGAGTGGCTGAAGTTCGCCATCCTCCTGCTGTTCCGCCAGGCTCGGATGCAGGAGACCGAGCTGGGCCCGTTCCGCTACGTCGACAAGATCCCGCTCAAGGACGACTTCGCCGCCCGCGGGGTACGGGTGGTGCCCGGCGCGTCCGCCCGCTGGGGCAGCTTCCAGGCACCGGGCGTCGTGCTCATGCCCAGCTACGTGAACATCGGCGCGTACGTGGGCGAGAACACCATGGTCGACACCTGGGCCACCGTGGGGTCGTGCGCGCAGATCGGGCGCAACGTGCACCTGTCCGGCGGCGTGGGCATCGGCGGGGTGCTGGAGCCGCCGATGGCCCGGCCGGTGGTGGTCGAGGACGAGGCGTTCATCGGCAGCCGCTGCATGGTCACCAACGGGGCCCGCGTCGGCGCCGGCGCCGTCCTCGGCTCCGGGGTCATCCTCAACGACTCCATCCCCGTGATCGACGCGGAGACCGGCGAGGAGCTGGGCCGCGGTGTCGTGCCGCCGTGGACGGTCGCGGTCTTCGCCACCCGCCCGCGGACGTTCGCCGGCGGCACCTTCGGGCTGCCGTGCGTCCTGGTCATCAAGCGGCTGTCCGAGGGCCAGCGGCACGACAAGGCGGCGCTGAACGACGAGCTGCGCAACCACGGCCTGGTGCTCTGACGCCCGAGTTGCCGGGGCGACTGCCCGACGTGCCGGGCCGGGCGTTCGACCAGCCGGGCCGGATGCCCGATGCACCGGGTCGGGCGCCGCGGTGCGTCGCCGCCCGGACCGCGGCACCCGACCGACCGACCCGGCCGTGGTGGGCGCGTCCGGCAGCCGGCCGTCCGCGGCCCGGCCGTCCGGAGCCGACCCGGCCGTGATCGCGCCGCCCGCGCCGCCGCCATCCGCGCCGCCCGCGCCGCCGCCATCCGCGCCGCGCTCGCGGCCGCCCGCGCCGCCGGCATCCGCGCCGCGCTCGCGGCCGCCGTCATCGGCGCGGTGTTCGCCGCCGGCTGGGTGGCCCGTAACAACACGGCGGCGGCCGCTGCCGTTCTACCGGGCCGCCGCCGAACTCGGCCTGGTCGCCGCCGCCGACCTGTTCGACCTCACGTGGACGCTGGTCGCCGTCATCGCGTTGCTGGCCGTGACCGCCGCCGGCGCGACGCCGGCGCGCAGCGCCCCGGTGCGCGCCTACCGCAGCCTCGTTACCTCGGTGCTCGGGTGCTCGCGCTGGCCACGGTCGCGGCCGGGTCCGGCGCGCTGTCGGCGCACCCGACCGCGACGGTGTCCGGCCCGGTGCTGGTCGCGGCGGTGCTGGGGTGGCCGTGGTGGCACCACCTGCGCTACCGCCGCACCGACCCGAGGTGCAGCCGGAGCAGTCGCTGACCCAGGTGTGGACACACCGGTGGGAGACCGTGGTCGCCGACGACCCACGACCCGGCCTGCCGATGATCGCGCGGAGCGACCGGGTCAGCGCGGCGTTGACGGCGTCGCGGTCGCGTTTCAGGCCTCGGGTGAAGGCGTGCAGGTGAGGCAGGTCGACCGCGGGGGCCTGGGTGATCCAGAGCGGAAGCCGGTCGGGGTTTGCCTCCTGAGGCGTCAGGAGTTCGGCGAAGCGTCCGACAGCGGCGGCCAGGGCGGTCATCTCAGGGCAGGCCGCGGTCAGCCGTGCCAGAAGACCCCGATGCTCGGGTGCGAGGTGCTCGGGCCTGGTGAGCAGCATCGCCCACCCCGGCCACGACCGTGCTCAGGCGGCGTGCTGCTGGCCCTGGCTGGGCAGGGTGGACAAGGCCCGCACCGCGTCGGCCAGGGAGATCGGCCGGTCCGGCACGGCCAGCATCTGCTCCACCCACTGCCGGATCAGGGTGCTGGCGGTGGTGTTGTGCGCCTCGGCGTAGGCGCGAAGCCGCTGGTACACCGGGTACGGCAACCGCACCGACGTCGGCACCGTGGAGGCGTCCAGGTCCGCCGGCGGCAGCGCCGTCAACACCTGCTCGGCCTGCTCCGGCGGCAGGTCGGTGACGGTCAGCGTGCCCTCGTCCATCGCCCGGGCGACCTGCTCGCCGGCGACGGTGGCCTGCGCCTCGCGCAGCGCCTGGTCGTACTCGTCCCGCTCGTGTCCGGTCACCGGCTTGCCTCCCATCCGTGCAGCTCCGCCACTTCGGCGGCGTCCAGCTCCCGCGCGGCGGTGATGTGCGAGTCCAACGACCCCCGCCTCGGGCCACAGCACCACCAGCAACGCCCGCCGGTACGGGTGCGGCCCCACACGGTCAGCACGGTTCCGGCCGGAGTGTGTCCCTGGCGGGGCCACCGCTTGCCGTGCCCGAGGACCTGCATCACCTCGTACGGCTCGATCCCGGCCCGGGCCAGCCGCTCCAGGGCACCCGCGGCCCACCGAAACGCCACGCTCCACTGTAGTGCGACCGCACTACAGCCGGCCAGCCTGCCGGGCGGTTACGGCCGGAAGCGCCTCACCAGCAGCGCGTGCTCCCCGAGCTGCCAGGCGCCGGCGCACCAGGTGTGGATGACCCGTTCGTGGCCCGGGACACTACCCGAACCGTCGTACACATGTTCCATCCACAGGCTGTGGACTCGAAGACGACCTGGGTGTGGGAGCGGGCCGGTGGCGCCGGCGCGGAGGCGCTGGCGCAGGCTGATGGACATGTACACCACGACACTGGGCGGGGGCGGCGTCGACGGCGCCGCGCACCGGGCCGCCCGGCGGAGCCGCACCCACCGGGGCGACCATGGATCTTGATCCCGCCACGCTGGACTCGGCGCGGGCCTACCGGCTGCTGACCAGCGCCGTGGTGCCGCGGCCGATCGCCTGGGTGAGCACCCTGGACGCCGACGGCCGACCGAACCTGGCGCCGTTCTCGTACTTCGCGCCGGTCTGCTCGGCACCGATGACGCTGCTGTTCTGCCCGGTGCCTGGCCCGCCCGACCGGCCGAAGAAGGACACCCTGCGCAACATCGAGGCGGTGCCGGAGTTCGTGGTCAACGTCGCGGAGCACCGCAACATCGAGGCCGTCAACCGGTCGTCCGCCGCGGTGCCGCCCGGCGAGTCCGAGTTCGACCTGACCGGGGTCACCCCGGTGCCGTCCCGACGGGTACGCCCGCCGCGGGTGCGAGAGGCTGGCGTCGCGTTCGAATGCCGGCTGCTGCAGGTCGTCCGGGTCGACGGACCCGAACCGTCGCACCAGGGTGGCGACGGCGCCGCGCCGGGCGGCTGGGTGGTGCTCGGCCGGGTGGTGTCCGTGACCGTCGCCGACGACCTGCTGGCGGACGACTCGTTCAGCGTCCGCCTGGACCGGCTCCAGCCGGTGGCCCGGCTGGGCGGCACCGACTACCTCCGCGCCACGGACGTGGTCTCCCTGCCCCGCCCGCGGTGACGGCACGGCGTCGACCGCAGCAGCCGGGTCGTGCGGACGGGGTGGCCCTCATCGTCGGCACCGCGACCTCGCGGCACTCCACCACACCGGACGGCCGCACCGGCGGCCGGCGGCCGGCGGAACGGGCCGCGGCGGGCGCGCACGGGTCAGCGGGGTGGGCGGCGCTCGTGCCACGATGCTGCGGTGCGCATCCGGCCGGCGCTCCTCACCTCCGCCGGCCTGCTGGCCGCCACCCACGTCGTCGGGGTGCTGTTCGACAGCCCGATCCTGCGGAGTGCGGAGGTGCTCGCCCTGCTCCTGTTGGCGGCGTGCGCCCTCGTGGTCGGGTGGCCGCGGCCGCGGTGGGCGCTGCCGGCCGCACTGGTCGCGCCCGCCGTGCACGCGGCGCGCACGATGCCGCCCCCCGCGGACAGCTTCTCCGGGTACTTCCTCAGCGCGGACCAGACCGACGGGCCGTCGACCTTCGTGGTTGGCCTGCGGCCGGTCTGGGC
>DATMJT010000364.1:0-2015 GCA_035553735.1 Pilimelia sp. | reverse complement strand
CCGGCTGGGGCTCCGGTTCCGGCTGGGGCTCCGGTTCCGGCTGGGGTTCCGGTTCCGGCTGGGGCTGCGGTTCCGCCGCAGTGGGCGTGACCGACTGTGAGGCCGGTGACTGCGGGCCCTCCCCCGCGCCGTTGAACGCGGAGACCCGATACACGTAGGCGGTCCCGTTCGCCAGACCGGTGTCGGTGAAAGACGTCGAGGAGACCCCGCCGCTGACCTCCTTGAAGCTGTTGCCCGTGCTGTTGCGGTAGACGAAGTACCCGGTGGCCCCCGCCACCGCCTCCCATGAGACGGTGACGCGCGCGTCGCCGGCGCTGACGGTCGGAGTCCCAGGGGCGGCGGGCACCACGGCCTGGGGGCGGGCCGCGTCGGAACTGGACGACTGCTCGCTCTCCCCGGCCAGGTTGAACGCCGCCACCCGGTAGTAGTACGTGGTGCCGTTCACCACGTCGATGTCGGTCGCCGATGTCGCGGTCCGGTCGCCGCCGATCTGCGCGTAGCCGTTGTTGCGCTGGTTCGACCGGTACAGCCGGTACCCGTCCGCGCCCGTCACCGCCTCCCACGACAGCGCCACGCTCGCGTCGCCCGCCGCCACAGACGGCTTGGCCGGCGCGCTCGGCCGCACCAATGCCGTGAGGGGGGTGGCGGTCACCGCGGCGGCGTACGCCGAGGAGCCGCCGGCGTTCTCGGCCCGCACCGTGAACTCATACAGGGACCCGTTGAGCAGCCCGGTCACCGTCGTGGCGGTGGTCGAGGTGACGGCCTCGGTGTAGTCGCTCACCCCGGTGCGATAGCGCAGGCGGTAGGACGTCGCGCCGGTCGACGCGCTCCAGGTCACCGCCACCTGCGCGTCGCCGGGGGTCGCCTGGAGGTTGCCGGGCGACGCGGGCGCGAGGGTAACCGTGACCGAGGCGTTCTTTGCGTGCCCGCTGCACTTGGTGCCGTCGTACTGGACGAGCGTGTAGGTGAGGGTGGAGCCGGCCGCCTGATCGGCGTCGGTGTACGTCGAGGCCACGCCCGTCCCGGTGCCGCAGGCGATCAGTGTCGCGGTGCTGCGGCCCTCCGAGCGCGTCAGCTCGAACCGGTTCCCGCTCGTGGCGGTGTAGCCGACCTCGACCGACGTCCCGATGACCGTCGCCGTGGGTGAGAGGACGGTGTGCTGGGCCAGTGCCGTGACGGGGAGCAGCGCCACCGACATCTGGGCCAGGAACAGCACCGCGGCCGGACGACGCACCGCGTCGGAGCGGATGCGGGAAAGGGCCGAGCGCGCAGGCGGAACGCTTCCGCCTGACATGTGCGTGGCCATGACCGCTCCTCCGGCAAGACTGACTGCCCTCCCCCAACAGGGGGAGGGCGATACCCCACAGTACGGAACCGTGGCCGGCATCTGACGCAGAAGAATGAGATATATAGTCAAACAACGGTCGTTTCGGAGCGTTGGAGCTGCCGCACCCCAGGGGTCGGCAGCGGCGTAGGCTTGCCACCATGAAGGTCAGCTGCGCCTACGACGTGCTGCACTCCCCCATCGGGCCGCTGCTGGCGGCGGCCACGCCGCTGGGCCTGGCGTGGCTGCAGTACCTGCGGCCGGGACGAGACGGGCTGCCGGAGCTCGCCGAGCGCCTGGGAGCCCTGCCGGAGCGCAAGCCGCCGGTGCTCAAGGAGGTACGCGCCCAGCTTCGCGAGTACTTCGCCGGGCGCCGCAGGTCGTTCGACCTGCCGCTGGACTGGTCGCTGTCCCCCGGCGGCTTCGTGGGGCAGGCGCTGAAGATCACGGCCACGATCCCCTGGGGCGAGACGCTGACCTACGGCGAGGTCGCGGCCGAGGCGGGCAGCCCCGGCGCCGCGCGCGCCGTCGGCAACGCGATGCGTGCCAATGTCATGGCGATCGTGGTCCCCTGTCACCGGGTGGTGGCGGCGGGCGGGCGCATCGGCGGGTACATGGGCGGCGAGGCCAACGGCCTGTCCATCAAGCGCCATCTGCTGGACCTCGAAGGGTGTGCCTACCGCCCCTGACC
>DATMJT010000363.1:0-6427 GCA_035553735.1 Pilimelia sp. | reverse complement strand
GGCCGGGCGGGGCTGCGGGCTCTGCGCCGCGCCCGGCCGCCCTGGTGGACGTACCTCGGCGGGGTCGGCGGCGCGGTCTTCGTGACCGGCGCCGCGTACGCCGTGCCGGTGCTCGGCGTGGCGGTCTTCACCGTGGCCCAGGTCGCCGGCAGCGGCCTCGGCGGGCTGGGCGTGGACCGGGCCGGGCTGGCGCCGGTGGGCCGGCTGGCGCTGACCGGGCCCCGGGTGGCGGGCGCGGCGCTGGGCGTGGCCGCCGTGGTGGTGTCCCAGCTCGGGCGCCCGGTCGGTGGGCTGCCGGTCGCGGCGGTGGCGGTGGCGGTGCTCGGCGGCGTCGCGGTGGCGGTCCAGGGCGCGGTCAACGGCCGACTCGCGGCGGCCAGCAGCCCGGCGGCCGGCACCCTGGTGAACTTCGCGGTGAACCTGCCGCTGATGCTGCTCGCCGTCGCCGGCCTGGGGCTGCTCGGCCCGGCGGCGTGGGTGGCCTGGCCGACCGCGTCGGTGGCCTGGCCGACCGACTGGTACCTCTTCGCCGGTGGGCTGCTGGGCGGCGGCATCGTCGCCGCGCTGGTCTTCGCGGTGCAGGCGGTCGGGGTGCTGCGCACCGGCCTGGCCGTGGTCGCCGGCCAGCTCCTCGGCGCCCTGCTGCTGGACACCGCGCTGCCCGGCGGCCCGGGACTGTCGGCCGGCGCGGTGGTGGGCGCCGGGCTCACGGTCGTCGCCGTGGTGGTCGCCGGCCGGGGCGGCCGGCGGGCCGCCCATCCCGGCGGTGCCCATCCCGGCGGTGACCGCCCCGGTGACCGGCTGGCAGACTGGGCCGGTGACTGAGTCCGCCGAGGTGGTGCTGCGACCCCGCAGGATCCGATACGTGGCGTGGGGCGCCGCCGCGGCCCTCGTCGCCGTCTTCACCGCCGTCGCCACCGCGCTCACCGGGCCGACCGGCGCCGGCACGGCGGTCTTCCAGCGGGGTGACCAGCTGGCGATGACCGGGCTGGGCGTGCTGGGCGCGCTGGCCGTGCTGACCACCACCCGACCCCGGGTGTGGGCGGACGCCGAGGGCATCCGGGTACGCAACATCGTCGGCGGCTACCAGCTGCCCTGGTCGGCGGTGCGGGCCGTGCGCCTGGACCGCGGCAGCTCCTGGGCCAGCCTGGAGCTGGTCACCGACGACGTGGTCGCGGTGATGGCCGTCCAGGTGGTGGACAAGGAGTACGCCGTGGCGGGACTCCGGGCGCTGCGGGCCCTGCACGCCTCCGCCACCGCGCCCACGGCGTGAACGCGGGGCCGCGCCGCCGGGACGCCCGGCCGGGTGGCCGGTGCGCTCCCGGTGCCCCGTGGCGTGCGACCGGTGCCGGGCTGCTAAGGTAGGAGCTTGTCGACCACGCCGCCGGGCACCCGTTCATCCGGGTGAGCGCCCGCCGCGGCGCGAAAGCGGAGCCCCGCTCCCACCCGAGTCGCCGCGCGCGGCCGGGTCCGGTCACCCGCGGCGGTCACCCGCCGGGGGCAGTGCGCGCTCCGCGCGCCGGCCGGTCGAGCGGGCCCTGGCGTACGCCGGGGCTTTTTCGCTCTCCGACGGCCGCTCCCCGGACGGGCGCGGCCGCCCGGGTCGGCGCCACGGACGGTACGGATTGAGGAGGCCCCATCAGCGTCGAACCACGCGTGAACGAACAGATCCGGGCACGTGAGGTCCGTCTGGTCGGCCCTGAGGGTGAGCAGGTGGGCATCGTCCCGCTGGAGCGCGCCCTGCAGCTGGCTGCGGACGTCGACCTGGACCTGGTCGAGGTGGCGCCGATGGCGCGCCCGCCGGTGTGCAAGCTCATGGACTTCGGCAAGTTCAAGTACGAGAGCGCACTCAAGGCGCGCGAAGCGCGGCGCAACCAGCAGCAGACCGTCATCAAGGAGATGAAGCTCCGGCCGAAGATCGACCCGCACGACTACGAGACCAAGAAGGGTCACGTGGTGCGGTTCCTGAAGGCGGGCGACAAGGTCAAGGTCACCATCATGTTCCGCGGCCGCGAGCAGAGCCGCCCGGAGCTGGGCTACCGGCTCCTGCGCAAGCTCGAGGGCGAGGTGTCGGACCTGGGCTACGTCGAGGCCGCACCGAAGCAGGACGGCCGAAACATGATCATGGTTTTGGCGCCGCACCGCGCGGTCAAGGCGTCCGCCGTGGCGGCCACCGCCGCCCGCGGCGCGGCATCCCGGGACCGCGACGGCGACGTGGGCGAGTCGGCCCACACCGCGCCGGCCGGACCAGCCGGCGAGGCCGGCACCTCCGCCGGGACCACCGGCGAGTAAAAGGGAGATACGTTTCAAATGCCGAAGATGAAGAGCCACACCGGCATGGGCAAGCGGGTCAGGGTGACCGGCCGCGGCAAGCTCGTCGCCGAGCAGGCCGGCAAGCGGCACCTGCTGGAGGGCAAGTCCTCCCGGCGCACCCGCCGGCTCACCGGCACCGTCGAGGTGGCCAAGGTCGACGCGAAGCGCATCAAGAAGTTGCTGGGCCGCTGACGCCCGCCATTGACACCTGAGGAGTAGTTGCCGTGGCACGCGTCAAGCGCGCAGTGAATGCGCAGAAGAAGCGTCGTACCGTCCTGGAGACCGCGAGCGGCTATCGCGGTCAGCGCTCCCGGCTGTACCGCAAGGCCAAGGAGCAGGTGCTGCACTCGATGCAGTACGCCTACCGGGACCGCCGCGACCGCAAGGGTGACTTCCGCCAGCTCTGGATCACCCGGATCAACGCCGCCGCCCGGGCGAACGGCCTGACCTACAACCGGCTGATCCAGGGCCTGCGCCTGGCCGGGGTGGAGGTCGACCGCAAGATCCTGGCGGACCTGGCGGTGGCGGACGCGGCGGCCTTCGCCGCGCTCGTCCAGGTGGCCCGCGCCGCCGTGGCGGCCGAGGGCACCGGCGGCGCCGCCGCCCAGGCCGCCTGACCCACCCGTGACCGAGGCGTCCGCCGTGCCGCGTCCGCAGCACGCCGGGCGCCTCGATCGCGTCTACACCACCCGCACGCCGCGGGTGGTGGCCGCCCGCAAGCTGCTGCGCCGCCGCGACCGCGACGCCGTCGGTCGGTTCCTGGCCGAGGGGCCGCAGGCGGTCCGCGAGGCGCTGGCCGTGCCGGGCCTGGTCCGCGAGCTGTTCGGCACGCCGGCCGCGCTGGCCCGGCACGCCGACCTGGCCGGGGCCGCGGCCGGCGCCGGCGCCGGCGTCTCGGCGGTCGACGACGCCGCCCTCGCCGCGCTCGCCGAGACCGTCGCCCCGCAGGGTGTGGTGGCGCTCTGCGACCAGCTGGACGTGCCGCTGGCCGAGGCGCTGCGCCGGGCCCCGCGGCTGGTCGCGGTGCTCGTGCAGGTCCGCGACCCGGGCAACGCCGGCACGGTGCTGCGCACCGCCGACGCCGCCGGTGCCGGGGCCGTGGTGTTCGCCGGCGACGCCGTGGACCCGTACAACGGCAAGGCGGTGCGGGCCAGCGCGGGCAGCCTGTTTCACCTGCCGGTGGTACGCGAGCGCGACCCGGCGGCGGCCGTGGCGGCGCTGCGGGCCGCCGGCCTGCGGGTGCTGGCCGCCACCGGCCACGGCGACACGGACCTGGAGGCCCTGGCGCGCGCCGGGGGCCTGGCCGCGCCGACCGCCTGGCTGTTCGGCTCGGAGGCGCACGGGCTGCCGCCGGAGCTGCTCGCGGCGGCCGACGCGCGGGTCCGGGTGCCGATCCACGGCCGCGCCGAGAGCCTGAACCTGGCTGCCGCCGCGGCCGTCTGCCTGTACTCTTCGGCCAGAGCCCACCGCGCACCCGCCGACGCCGGCCCCGCGCACCGGCCGGCGGGCCACGGGCCCGCGGACCGGCCCGCGGGCCACGGGCCCGCGGACCACGGGCCCGCCGACCGCCGGCCCGCGCGGCGCCCGCCACCCGGTGCGCCGGCGGGCCAGCCGACCACCGAGGAGTCATCGCCGTGAGGTCCCCGATGTTTACCCGGCCCGCCGGGCGCGGGCCGCGGGGCTGACCTCCTCCTCGCTCCTCCCGCGCACCGGCGGGCTGCGGCTCAGCCGCGCTCTCGTACACTGCCCGACGGCCGTCCGGTGTGAGGGAGACCATGACGTACCGCAACGACCCGTACGACCCCAAGCAGGTCGCCCTGCTCGACCAGGCCGCCCTGGACGACGCGGTGACCGAGGCGGAGAAGGCGTTCGCCGCCGCGGCCGACCCGGACGAGCTGGCCGGCGTGCGGCCCCGGCACCTGGGCGACCGCGCCCCGGTGTCGCTGGCCCGGCGCGAGATCGGGGCCCTTCCCCCCGCGGCCAAGGCCGACGCCGGCAGGCGGGTCAACGCCGCCCGGGCCGCCATCCAGGCCGCGTACGACGCCCGCGCGGCCGAGCTGGCCGCCCTGCGGGCCCGGCGCGTCCTGGCCGAGGAGCGGGTCGACGTGACCCTGCCCTGGGACCGGCGCCCGCGCGGCGCCCGGCACCCGCTGAGCACGCTGATGGAGCGGATCGGCGACTTCTTCCTGGGCCTGGGCTGGGAGCTGGCCGAGGGTCCCGAGGTCGAGCTGGAGTGGTACAACTTCGACGCGCTGAACTTCACCCCCGACCACCCGGCCCGCACCATGATGGACACCTTCTACGTGGCGGCCGCCCGCCGGGGCGCCGCCGGCGGGCCCGGTGACGCGGCCGGGGGCGCCGACCCGGCGGACGACCCGGGCTCCGGGTTGGTGCTGCGCACCCACACCTCGCCGGTGCAGGCCCGCACCATGCTGACCAAGGGCGTCCCGGTCTACGTCGCCTGCCCGGGGCGGGTGTACCGCACCGACGAGCTGGACGCCACCCACACGCCGGTGTTCCACCAGGTCGAGGGGCTGGTGGTGGACCGGGGCATCACGATGGCCCACCTCAAGGGCACGCTGGACCACTTCGCCCGCAGCATGTTCGGCCCGCTGGCCCGCACCCGGCTGCGGCCGTCGTACTTCCCGTTCACCGAGCCGTCGGCCGAGATGGACCTGTGGTTCCCGCAGCACCGCGACGGTCCCCGGTGGATCGAGTGGGGCGGCTGCGGCATGGTCAACCCGCGGGTCCTGGTCGCCTGCGGCGTCGACCCGGACGTCTACTCCGGGTTCGCGTTCGGCATGGGCATCGAGCGCACGCTGATGTTCCGCAACGGGGTGACCGACATGCGCGACATGGTGGAGGGCGACGTGCGGTTCAGCCGCGCCTTCGGGATGGGAGTCGAGTCGTGAAGCTGCCGCTGTCCTGGCTGCGCGAGTTCGTGGACGCGCCCGCCGACCCGGCGGAGCTGGAGCGCGCACTGGTCTCGGTCGGCCTGGAGGTCGAGCGGATCGTCGACCTGCGGGCGACGGTGACCGGCGACCTGGTGGTCGGCCGGGTGCTGGAGGTCGAGGAGCTGACCGGCTTCAAGAAGCCGATCCGGTTCTGCCGGGTGGACGTCGGCGCCGCCAACGGCTCCGGGGCGCCGCAGGAGATCGTCTGCGGGGCGAGCAACTTCGCCGCCGGGGACCTGGTCGCGGTGATCCTGCCCGGCGGGGTCCTGCCCGGCGGGTTCGCCATCGGTGCCCGCAAGACCTACGGCCGCGTCTCCGCCGGCATGATCTGCTCCGGCCGGGAGCTGGGGGTCAGCGACGACCACGCCGGCATCCTGGTGCTGCCGGCCGACGCCGCCGCGCCCGGCGCGGACGCCCGGCCGCTGGTCGGCCTGGACGACGTCGTGGTGGAGCTGAACGTCACCCCGGACCGCGGCTACTGCTTCTCCGTCCGCGGCGTCGCCCGGGAGCTGGCCGCCTCGCTCCGCCTCCCGTTCCGCGACCCGGCGCACGCGGCGGAGCCGCCGGCGCGCACGGCCGACCCGGCGTACCCGGTGCGGGTCGAGGACCCCGCCGGGTGCGACCGGTTCGCCGGCCTGGCGGTGCGCGGGGTGGACCCGGCCGCGGCCAGCCCGGCGTGGCTGACCCGCCGGCTCACCCTGGCCGGGATGCGGCCCATCTCCCTGGCGGTGGACGTCACCAACTACCTGATGCTGGAGCTGGGCCAGCCGATGCACGCCTTCGACCTGGCCGCGCTGCGCGGCGAGCTGGTGGTGCGCCGGGCCCGGCCGGGGGAGCGGCTGACCACCCTCGACGGCGTCGACCGGGCGCTGCACCCCGAAGACCTGGTGATCGCCGACGACTCCGGGGTGGTCTCCCTGGCCGCGGTCATGGGCGGGGCCAGCACCGAGGTCTCCGCGGCCACCACCGACCTGCTGCTGGAGGCGGCGCACTGGGACCCGGTCTCGGTGGCCCGCACCGCCCGGCGGCACAAGCTGCCCAGCGAGGCCAGCCGGCGCTTCGAGCGCGGCGTCGACCCCACCCTGCCGCCGGTGGCGCTGGCGCGGGCGGTCGCGCTGCTCACCGAGTACGGCGGCGGCAGGGTGGGGTCGACGCCGCGC
>DATMJT010000362.1:0-5473 GCA_035553735.1 Pilimelia sp. | reverse complement strand
GGCCGCGACTGCGTGGCCTCGCTGAAGGAGATGCGCTGGCACCGCTCAGAACAGCGTGTACCCGCCGTCGACCACCAGCACGGCGCCGGTCATGAAGCTGGACGCGTCGCTGGCCAGGAAGACCACCGCGGGCCCGAGTTCGTCCGGCTCCCCGTACCGGCGCATGGCGGCGGGCTCGACGCACCAGGCGTGGTACTCCGGCTGGTCGACCGGCGAGGAGTCGGTGCGGAAGTAACCCGGGGCGAGGGCGTTGACGCGTACCCCGTACGGGGCCCACTCCGCCGCCAGCGCCCTGGTCAGCTGGTGCACCGCCGCCTTGGCGGCGAGGTAGGCCGGCTGCCAGCGCGGCCGGTTCACGATCATCCCGGACATGGACCCGACGTTGATGATGCTGCCCGTGCCGCGTGCGACCATGCCCTGCCCCACCGCCCGGCTGCACCGGAACACGCCGTCCAGGTTGACGTCGAGCACCCGGCGCCAGCCCTCCTCGGTGGTCTCCAGTGCGGTGGACGCCTCGCTGATCCCGGCGTTGTTGACGAGGATGTCGATCGGGCCCAGCTCGTCACCGACCCGCTGCACCATCGCGGCGACCTGCGCCGGGTCGGTGACGTCGGTGTCGGTGGCCAGGGCCCGTACGCCGTGGGCGCGTAGCGCCGACACGCTGTCCGCCGCGCGGTCCCGGTCCCGGGCCGTGATCGCCACGTCGGCGCCGGCGGAGGCCAGCGCCCGGGCGAAGGCGGCGCCCAGGCCGCGGCTACCCCCGGTCACCAGCGCCACCCTGCCGTCGAGCCGGAACCTGTCGAGCACGCCCACCCTCGTTCACCTCCGGTACGCCGTCCGCGTGGTCGCGGATCCCACTGTCCCCTGTGCCGCGCTGCCTGTGCCGCCCTGCCCTGTGCCGCGCTGCTGTGCCGCGCCGCACTCCCTGTGCCGCGCAGCCTGTGCCGCGCCGCGCTACCCGCCCGTCGCCGCACCGGCGGGGGCGGCCGGCGCGGCGACGCGCGGGCCCGGCGTCGACGGCTGCGCAGTCGCGGCGTCGTCGGCCGTCGCCAGGCTGAACTGCGCCCGGTACAGGTCGTGGTAGGCGCCCCGCGCGGCGAGCAGCTGCGCGTGCGTGCCCTGCTCCACGATCCGTCCGTGCTCCAGCACCAGGATCAGGTCGGCGTCGCGGATGGTGGACAGCCGGTGGGCGATGACGAAGCTGGTCCGGTTGGCGCGCAGCGCCGTCATGGCCTGCTGCACCAGCACCTCGGTGCGGGTGTCCACCGAGCTGGTCGCCTCGTCGAGGATGAGCAGCGGCGGATCGGCCAGGAACGCCCGCGCGATCGTGATCAGCTGCTTCTCGCCCGCGCTGAGGTTGCCGCCCTCGGAGTCGATGACGGTGTCGTAGCCGTCGGGCAGGCTGTGCACGAACCGGTCCACGTAGGCTGCCGTCGCCGCCGCGCGGATCTCCTCCTCGGTGGCGCCCGGCCGACCGTACGCGATGTTGTCCCGGATGGTGCCGCTGAACAGCCAGGTGTCCTGGAGCACCATCCCGACCTGGCTGCGCAGGGTGTCGCGGCGCAGCTCGGTGATGTCGACGCCGTCGAGGGTGATCCGGCCGGCGTCCAGCTCGTAGAAGCGCATGACCAGGTTCACCAGGGTGGTCTTGCCCGCGCCGGTCGGTCCGACGATGGCGACGGTCTCGCCCGGCTCGGCGACCAGGGAGAGGTCGTCGATGAGCGGGGCGTCCGGCTGGTAGCGGAACGACACGTGCGCGAAGGCGACCCGCCCGCGCGGCTGGCCGACGGCGGCGGGTGAGGCCGGCTCGGGGCGCTGCTCGGCGGCGTCCAGCAGGTCGAAGACCCGCTCGGCGGAGGCAACCCCGGACTGCAGCAGGTTGGCCATCGAGGCCACCTGGGTCAGCGGCTGGGTGAACTGCCGGGAGTACTGGATGAAGGCCTGCACGTCGCCCAGGCTGATCGCCCCGGAGGCCACCCGCAGGCCGCCGACCACGGCGACGGCGACGTAGTTGAGGTTCCCGATGAACCACATCGCCGGCATGATCGTGCCCGAGATGAACTGGGCGCCGAACGACGCGCTGAACAGCTGCCCGTTGCGCCGCTCGAACTCCTCCTCGACCTCGCGCCGCCGGCCGAACACCTTCACCAGCTCGTGGCCCGTGAACGCCTCCTCGATGTGGGCGTTGAGGGCGCCGGTGTGGGTCCACTGGGCGATGAACAGCCGCTGTGACCGCTTGGCGATCTGCTGGGTGACCACCATGGACAGCGGTACGGCCAGCAGCGCGATCAGGGCCAGCAGCGGCGAGATGACGAACATCATCACGATCACGCCGATGACCGTCAGCAGTGAGGTGAGCAGCTGGCTGAGGGTCTGTTGCAGGGACTGCGCCACGTTGTCGATGTCGTTGGTGACCCGGCTGAGCAGCTCTCCGCGCGGCTGCCGGTCGAAGTAGGGCAGCGGGAGCCGGTGCAGCTTGGCCTCCACCTCCTCCCGTAGCGCGTACATCGACCGCTGCACCACGCCGGCCAGCAGGTGGCCCTGCCACCACAGCAGCGCGCTGGAGAGCACGAAGAGCACGACGGCGAGGGCGAGTACGCGGCCCAGCGCGGTGACGTCCACCCCGGCACCCGGTGTCACGTCCATCCGGGCCAGCACGGCGGCCAGGTTCTCGTTTCCCTGCGCGCGCAGGTCGGCGACCGCCTGCTCCTGGGTGGTGCCGGCGGGCAGCCGCCGGCCGAACACGCCGGCGAAGATGATGTCGGTGGCGTGGCCGAGCACCCGCGGCACGTACACGGCCAGGGCGACGCTGGCGGTGCCGAGCGCGACGACCAGCCCCAGCCGCCAGCGGTGCGGGTGCAGCCGGCGCAGCAGCCGCTTCGTCGACGGCCAGAACGTCATCGACCGCTCCGCCGGCATGCCCTGGCTCATCCACGGCGGACCGCCGGGGCGGCGCCCGACGGCCGCGTCGGGCAGCCGGGCCGGGACCGCCCCACCGTCCGAGGGGGGCCCGTTGCCCGGGGGCGCCCCGCCGTCGCGCCCCGGCGTGCCGGGCTCCGGCGCACCGGGCTCCGGTGTCTCGCGCCGCTCGGTCACGCCGCCACCCCCACGGTCTGCTGCGACTCGACGATCTCGCGGTAGGTGGCGCAGGTGTCGAGCAGCTCGGCGTGCCGGCCGATGCCCACCACGGCGCCGTCCTCCAAGACCACGATCTGGTCCGCGTCGACGATCGTGGAGACCCGCTGCGCCACCACGATGACCGCGGCGTCCGCGGTGACGGGGCGCAGCGCGGCCCGCAGCCGGGCGTCGGTGGCCACGTCCAGCGCCGAGAAGGAGTCGTCGAAGAGGTAAATCTCCGGCCGGTGCACCAGGGCGCGCGCGATGGCCAGGCGCTGCCGCTGCCCGCCCGAGATGTTGGTGCCGCCCTGGGCGATCGGGGCCTCCAGGCCCTCGGGCATCGCGGCCACGAAGTCGCGCGCCTGGGCGATCTCCAGGCAGCGCCACAGCTCCTCGTCGGTGGCCTCGGGGTTGCCGTACCGCAGGTTGCTGGCCACCGTGCCGGAGAACAGGTACGGCTTCTGCGGCACGACGCCGACCCGGCGCCACAGCGCGTCCAGGTCCAGCTCCCGCACGTCCACCCCGTCGACCAGCACGGCCCCGCCGGTCACGTCGAACAGCCGCGGGACCAGCGAGAGCAGCGTGGTCTTGCCCGCGCCGGTGCTGCCGATGACCGCCGTGGTGTGCCCCGGCGCCGCACGGAAGCTCACGTCACGCAGCACCGGCGCCTCCGCGCCGGGGTAGTGGAACCGCACGCCGCGCAGCTCGACCGTGCCCTGCTGCGGGGTGGTGGTGACCGGCCGGGCGGCGGGCGCCACCGAGGACTCGGTGTCCAGCACCTCCGCGATGCGCTCGGCGCAGACCGCCGCCCGCGGCACCATCATCACCATGAAGGTGGCCATCATCACCGACATCAGGATCTGCACCAGGTACTGCAGGAAGGCCGTCAGCGAGCCGATCTCGATCTGGCCGGCGTCCACCCGGGCGGCGCCGAACCACAGCACCGCGACGCTGGAGGCGTTGAAGACGAGCATGACGACCGGAAAGATCAGCGCGTGGAGGCGGCCGACGCTCAGCGCGGTCGCGGTCAGGTCGGCGTTGGCGGCGCCGAAGCGGCGCGACTCGTGCGCCTCCCGGACGAACGCCCGCACGACCCGCACCCCGCCGAGCTGCTCGCGCAGCACCCGGTTGACCGCGTCGATGCGGGTCTGCATCAGCCGGAACTGCGGCATCATCCGACGGATGATCAGCCCGATGACCAGGACCATCACCGGTACGGCGACCAGCATGAGCCAGGACAGCCCGACGTCCTCGCGCAGCGCCATGACGACGCCGCCGATGCACATGATCGGGGCGGCGACCAGCATGGTGCAGGTGACGACGACGAGCATCTGCACCTGCTGCACGTCGTTGGTGGTCCGGGTGATCAGCGACGGCGCGCCGAAGCGGGCCACCTCGCGGCTGGAGAAGGCTCCCACCCGGTGGAAGACGGCGCTGCGCAGGTCGCGCCCGAAGCTCATCGCGGCCTTGGCCCCGACGTAGACGGCGGCGACCGCGCAGACGATCTGCACGGCGGAGACCAGCAGCATCCAGCCGCCGATGTGCACGATGTAGCCGGTGTCGCCGCGGGCGATGCCCTGGTCGATGATGTCGGCGTTGAGGCTGGGCAGGTAGAGCGCGGCGATTGTGCCCACGAGCTGGAGCGCCACCACGACGGTCAGCAGGCCCGCGTACGGGCGCAGGTAGGTGCGCAGCAGGCGGATCAGCACGAGGACTGCCCCCGTTCGTGGTCGGGCCGCGCCGTGTGACGCACGGGGTCGGCGTCGTCGCCGGGAGCGTGCTTGTCGCCGGAGTGGCGCAGGGTGCCGTGGAGCAGGACGTCGGTGATCTCGTCGGGGGTGAGCAGCTTGCCGTCCGCGATCAGGGGGTGCGAGCCGGAGAAGGTCAGCAGCCGGATTATCCGTACCACCTCCGGCACCGGGCACCGGAATTCCGCCCGGTCCGGGGCGAGGATCCGGCCGACCTCCTCCAGGACCGCGGCGTGCCGCGCCCGCGCGGCGGCCCGGTGCGCCTCCACGTCGCGGGGCGGGCCGTGCATGCCCATGGCGAGCATGAGCTGGAAGACGGCGATGAACCGCCGCTGGAGGATGTCGACCACGGTCACCAGCCGCTCACGCAGCGGTGCCCGGAGGTCGACCGCGGCGAGCTGGGAGAGGGTCGGCTCGGGGTCCAGGCCCCGGGCCACCGCCGCCTCGATCAGCGACTCCTTGTCGGGGAAGACCCGGAAGATGGTGCCCTCGGCTACCCCCGCGGCCTCGGAGATCTGCTTGGTCGTGACCTTGCGCCCGTACCGGGTCACCAGTGGCAGCGTGGCCGCGACGAGCATGTCGCGGCGCTGGTCCGGAGTCATCCGGGG
>DATMJT010000361.1:0-8625 GCA_035553735.1 Pilimelia sp. | reverse complement strand
TGGCGCGGTTTGCCGACCTGCTGGCCGAACTGGGTCTGCAACCGAAGGCGGCCAAGACCCGCATCGTGCACCTCACCGAAGAGGGCGAGGGACTGGATTTCCTCGGCTTCCACCACCGGTGGGTCCGGGCACGAGGCCGGGCGCTCGAATCACCCGGGCTAAGGATGCAGCTAGCGTCCTGCAACTTCAGAGCGAATATGAGCACTACATGAAGTCGGTACCGCGCTAGCCAAGAGAACGCGGGCTCGGTTGAGGACGAAGCTGACCGTATATCAAGCATTCTCGGCCGTCAACGATCTCTCGCCGCCAAAATCTGTGGCCGATGCGCTCTGCGACGCGAACTGATGCCGCGTTGCCTGGATCGATTACGGATAGGAGTCGCGGAAGCCCGAGGACGTCAAAGGCCCAGTCACGCCAGGCCGCGCCGGCTTCGGTGGCATAGCCCAGACTCCAGTAATCCCGAGAGAGGGCCCAGCCCACCTCTACACCTGGCCACCCTTCAGGACACCAGAGACCGGACCGCCCTACGAGCCGATTTGTTGTCTTCTCGACGACAGCGTTGTGGGTCCATCCGCGTAAGACGCCGTGACCGAGTATCCGTGCCAAAGTCCACCACGCTGTAGCGCGATCCTGTGGCCCGCCCAAATACTTCTGAACCTCTGCGTCAGAAGCTATCTGCGCGAAGGCGTCGAAATCTAGAGCGGAGAACGGTCGGAGAATGAGCCGTTCCGTCTCAAGAGTAGCCACATGTGCATGCTACCTCTGGGTGGCCGGGTGGTCAGCGCCGAACGATCACGGCGGGCGGGAGGGGGCGAGGTTACCCATGGTCAACTCCCACAGCGCCGCTCACCCTGGCCTCGCCGGACGCCCACAGCAGGGCACGGACAACACCGATCACCGGGATCTGCCAGCCCGGAACAGACGAGCAACCTAGGCCGTGTGTCATAAGTGCCGTTCGAGCTGCCGGAGCCAAACGTTGATCATGCTTATGGTGGCGGTGGCTTCGTACCGCACCGCGAGCTTGTCGTAGCGCGTGGCCACGGCGCGGTGCTGTTTGAGCAGGTTGATACCGCACTCCACGGCGTGCCGCTGCCGGTACGCGCGGGAGTCGAAGGCGGGTGGACGACCACCCGCCGATCCCTTCCTGCGCCGGTTCGCCGCCTGGTCGACCTTGACCGGAATGACGCAGCGGATGCCCCGCCTGCGCAGGTAGCCGCGGTTGGCCCTGCTGCTGTACGCCTTGTCGGCCAACACCCGGTCCGGACGGCAGCGCGGCCGACCGGCGCCGGGGCGAGGCACCCGGATGCGCCCCAGCACGGTGGGCAACTGCGGGCTGTCGCCTCGCTGTCCGCCGGTAACCACGAACGCGAGCACCTTACGGCCCTGCTCGCAGGCCAGGTGCAGCTTCGTGCTCAGCCCACCCCGCGACCGACCCAGCGCGTGATCGGCCGGCTCAGCGGTGCCACTGCCTGCCGGCGGCTCAACCTGCGCGTGGCTGTCACGACGCGCGCCGGCGGCGTGCTGATGCGCCCGGGCGATCGTGGAGTCCACGCTCACCTCCCAGGTGATCCACCCGAGCGCGTCGGCCCGGCCCTGCAACCCGGCCAGGATCCGCGCCCACACACCGGCCCGCTGCCAACGCCGGTACAGCCCATACACCGTGCGCCAGTGCCCGTAACAGTCCGGCACGTCCCGCCACGGCGCACCCGTACGGACCCGCCACCTGATCCCGTCCATGAGCTGCCGCTTGCTCCACTTCGGCGGCCGGCCTGCCTTCCTCGGTCGAGGCAGCAGCGGCTCCAACACCGCCCACTGCGCGTCAGTCAGGTCGAACCGCCTCGTCACCGCTACGCTGGCCACGAGGTCTCCGTGCAGATGGTTGTCTTGGTCGATAACCCATCTACCGGAGACCTCACCGCGTATCGATCACCGACACGCCCAGCCGGTCACCTCACAACCCAGCAGCCACTTATGACACACGGCCCAGGAGCACCCCCACCGGCCCCGACGAACGCCGAAGGCCCCGACCCGGGGAAAGAGACACCAGGTCAAAGCCTTGATCGTTGGTGCGCCGCCAGGGACTCGAACCCCGAACCCGCGGATTAAGAGGCACAGCACGAGTCACGGTCACTCCTCCCCATCTCGGTTCGGACGGGCGTCAAGCCGCGGGCGGCCGGGGCCGTGGCGGGGCACCGTGATGGCATCCATTACCGCGGTGAACTGCGGCGCGTCCCCGGCTTGCCCGGCGGTGATGAGCAGGCTCATCGGCCGGCAACGGGACTCGGCCGCCAGGTGGATCTTTGTACTCAGGCCGCCGCGGGAACGGCCGAGGCTGTGATCGACGGGTTCGTCGGGTCGGTGGTGTCTTTTCCCGGCCGGAGCCCGGTGGCGTGCTGATGCGCTCTGACGACGGTCGAATCCACGGCGGTGACCAGCCAGTCCAGCTCACCGGCGGCGTCGGCGTCGGCCTGTACTGCGGCCAGTAGTCGCTGCCACGTGCCGTCGAGCGTCCAGCGCCGGAACCGGGAGTAGGCGCCCTTCCACGACCCCAGCTCGTCCGGGAGATCCCGCCACGGCGAGCCGGTGCGGTACTTCCACGCGATCGCCTCGATCAACTCACGGTGATCGGCCCACCGGCCGCCGCGCTGCGGCGTCCGGTCCGGCAGATACGGCTCCAACCGCGCCCACATCTCATCAGAGATCCATCGACGAACTGCCACGTTCCATCAACGAACCACTGATCCGAGAGACGCGCCCTAGCCGGGACTCACGTCGATCCCGCGAAAGCTGTCGATCACACATCGATCACACATCTGTCCAGGATGGACAAAGCGAAGGCCCTGATCTTGGGAGTTTTCCCAGGTCAGGGCCTTGATCGTTGGTACGCCGCGTAGGACTCGAACCTACAACCCGCGGATTAAGAGTCCGCTGCTCTGCCAGTTGAGCTAGCGGCGCTCGCTGACAACGCCCGAAACGATAGCACGCCTGGCCGGTGGCGCCCCAACGGGTTCCGGCGACCCGCGGGGTGGGCCGATGGCACCGACCCACGGGTCTGCCGGGGCCGGTGGGACCGATGAGTTGGCTGGGGCGCTCGGGTCGGCTGGGCCGCGCGGGTGAGGCGTAACGCGGTGGCCATGCGGCACGATGTGCCAGCGGACGGCCGTGGCGCCAGGACCGGCGAGCGGTGCCACACCGCGCACAGCGTGAGATCGACCCGGCCGGGCCGGGCCGGGCGGGACGGGGTGAGGATGAGACATATGAGGCCGAGGACCGTCGGCGTGGTCGCCTGGACGCTGGCCCTGGCGCTCGGCGTACCGGCTGCCCTGGCGGGGTGCGGTGGCGGCGAGCCGGGTCCGGCGAAGGTCGTGCCCGGTGCGGGTCCGACCGCGGGCCCGGGGGCGACCGGCGCCGCCGGGCCGGGCGGGGAGCCGGGTGAAGGCCCCGGCGCCACCCCGTCGGCCGCCGAGCCGTTCGCGCTCACCGTGACGCCCCGCCCGGGCGCCACCGGGCTGCCGATCAGCACCGAGATCGGCACGACGGCCACCGGTGGCACCGTGACCAGGGTCACGCTGACCGAACGCGGTGGCGGTCGGGTGGCCGGGGCGCCGCGGGAGGACGGCACGGGCTGGATTCCGGCCCGACCGCTGCGGTACGGGCGCGACTACACCGCCGCGGTCACCGCGCGGCGCTCGGACGGGCAGGTGGAGACCCGGTCGACGACCTTCCGTACCGCGGCGCAGCGCCCGGCTGCCAAGACCGGCACCGGCCTGTACCTCTTCGACGGCGCCACCTACGGCGTGGCGATGCCGGTCGTGGTGGAGTTCTTCCCGGGCATCCGCCCGGCCGACCGGGCCGCGGTGCAGCGCCGGCTGCTGGTCACCACGACGCCGCCCCAGCCGGGGGTGTGGCACTGGGTGCCCAACGGGACGCAGGCCTACTACCGGGCGCCCAGGTTCTGGCAGACCGGCACCCGGCTGACCGTGCGGATCGCCCTGGACGGCCACCCCACCGGCGGGGGCCGCCACGGCGACACGGACCGCAGCGCCACGGTGACCATCGGTCGGCGGCTGGTGATGGAGGTGGACAACGCCACGAAGCAGATGTCCGTCCGCCGGGAGGGCCGGTTGCTGCGGAAGATCCCGGTCAGCCTGGGCAAGAAGAGCACCCCGTCCTCCTCGGGCACGATGGTGGTGATGGAGAAGAAGGAGAAGACGGTCTTCGACACCCGCGCGGAGCTGGGTCCCCGCGAGGGCTACCGGATCGACATCACCTACGCGCAGCGACTGACCTGGGGCGGCGAGTACATCCACGCGGCGCCGTGGTCGGTGGCCGACCAGGGCCGGCGCAACGTCTCCCACGGCTGCGTCAACATGTCCCAGGAGAACGCGGCCTGGCTGTTCGACCAGACGCTGGTGGGCGACCCGGTGACCGTACGGGGGACGGAGCGGCGGCTCGCCGACGGCAACGGTTGGACGCCGTGGCTGTTCCGCTGGCCGGACTACATCCGCGGCAGCGCGCTTCCGGTGCCGCCGGACCTGGCCGCGGCGGCCGACGAGGAGATCTCCGGGTAGGCGGGAGCGCGTAAGCAAGATAACGATTCACGCCGGCCCCGTTGGAATTACATCCCTGTTTCTCCGGATTTGGCGGGATGCCGGCGGCGCGGCCCAGCCGGTGGGGCACGAATCGGGGACTTCTCGCGTCAGAGTTTTGGTGCACCATGGGCGGCGGGGACAGGTGAAGTGAGGGGACCTGAGGTCATGCGAGTCAGCGGTAGGCGCCACCGGCCCGCCCCGGCACGGCGGGCGCTGGTCGGGCTCATTCTCGGTGCGGCGCTGGCCGTGACCGCCGGCTGCTCCGGCAAGGGCGGCACCCCGTCCTGGCAGGGCGGAGGCAGCGGCGGCGGCGACGGCAGCACCCAGAGCCAGGAGCCGCCGGGGCCGCAGCTGGGCGCGGCGGTCACCCGGCCGGCGCCGGACTCCTCCGGCGCGCCCATCACGACCGGCGTGGCCTTCACCACCGAGCTGGCCACGGGCGAGCCGAAGGTGGAGGTGACCGACCCGAACGGCAACGCCGTGCCGGGCAGGCTGGCCGCGGACGGCAAATCCTGGCAGCCGAACAGGTCGCTGCGCTGGGGCACGCGCTACACGGTGGCGATCACGGTGACCGGCGAGGACGGCAAGACGGCCACCGCCACCAGCACCTTCACCACCATGGCCAAGCCGGCCAAGCTGGTGCGGGTGAGCACCCAGATCGGCGACCACGCCGTGGTCGGGGTGGCGATGCCGCTCATCGTCAACTTCGGTCGGCCGATCCCGCAGAAGCTGCGCGACGACGTGCAGCGCCGGATGAGCGTGACCGCCGTGCCGGCCCAGCCGGGCGCGTGGCACTGGCTGAGCGGCACGGAGGTGCAGTACCGGCCGAAGAAGTTCTGGGCGGCCAACACGAAGCTGACCTACCGCGTGGACGTGGAGGGGCTGCCGCTCGGCGACGGCTGGTACGGCGGCCCGACGCTGAGCGTCGTGGCGTCGGTCGGCCCGGCGCTGGTGATGACGGTGGACAACCGCACCAAGCAGATGACCGTGACGCGGGACGGCCGCGTCGTGCGCACCATCCCGGTGAGCCTGGGCAAGCCCAAGACGCCAAGCTCCAGCGGCACGATGGTGGTCATGGAGAAGCTCCGCAAGACGATCTTCGACACGTACCGCGAGCTGGGCCCGGAGGAGGGCTACCGCGTCAAGATCGACTACGCGCAGCGCCTGACCTGGGGTGGCGAGTTCATCCACTCGGCCCCGTGGTCGGTGGCCGACCAGGGCCGGCGCAACGTGTCCCACGGCTGCATCAACATGTCCCCGGAGAACGCGGCCTGGCTGTTCAACCAGACCCGGATCGGCGACCCGGTGATCGTCAAGGGCACCGAGGTGCGTCTGTCCCAGGGCAACGGCTGGACCGCGTGGAACCTGAGCTGGGACGAGTGGGTCAGGGGCAGCGCCCTGCCCGTGGAGTGAGCCGCGGCCGCCGCGCCGCGCCGGGGCCCGGGGCCCAGCAGGCAGCCGAGGCATGCGGGCAGCCGGGGCATCGCACGCCGGGCATGTGGAAAGGGTCGGTCCGCGCGGACCGACCCTTTCCACATGCCGTATGGGGTGATCGACGGGACTTGAACCCGCGACACCCGGGACCACAACCCGGTGCTCTACCAGCTGAGCTACGACCACCATGCCACCGCCGTCGGAGGCCCGAACGGTCGGCGTGCCGACCCATGATAGCCGCACTCGCTGCGGCCAGGTCCAGCGGGTTCCCGACCGATCACCGGGTCGAGCCCGACCGGCCCGCGACGGGGGAGCCGCCGCCGCACCCGTCCGCGAGAGCGGCCCGGCGCCGCACCCACCGCTCAGAGCGGCGCCGCACCCGCCCACTAGAGCAGCCCGGCGGCGATCGCCTTGGCCTCGTCGACGTCCGGGCCGGGCGCCGGCACGAAGATGGTGCGCCGGTAGTACTCCAGCTCGCGGATGCTCTCCTTGATGTCGGCCAGCGCGCGGTGCGCCAGGCCCTTGGCCGGCTGCCCGAAGTACACCCGGGGGTACCACCGCCGGCACAGCTCCTTGATGGAGGACACGTCGATCATCCGGTAGTGCAGGTGCGCGTCCAGGCGGGGCATGTCCCGGGCCAGGAAGCCGCGGTCGGTGGCGATCGAGTTGCCGCACAGCGGGGCGCCGCGCGGCTCGGGCACGAACCGCCTGACGTAGTCGAGCACCTGGTCCTCGGCCTCGCGCAGGGTCACCGTGGACAGCCGCACCTCGTCGGTCAGCCCGGACTTCTGGTGCATCTCGCGGACCACGTCCGGCATCGTGGCCAGCACCGCCTCGTCGGCGTGGATGACCACGTCCACGCCGTCCCCCAGGACGTTCAGGTCCGGGTCGGTCACCAGGACGGCCACCTCGATCAGGGCGTCCCGGCCGAGGTCCAGCCCGGTCATCTCACAGTCGACCCAGACGAGAAGATCAGCCACTCCGACAGCGTACTGGCGGACCGGTGTTTTCACGGTGACCCTCGGCAGCGGGGCGCCGGGCCGTCGCTAGGGTGGCCGCATGTCGACCGAGCCGCGCGCCGCCCGGCGCACGCGGACGCGGCGTCAGGTCGCGGTGCTGGCGGCGGTCTCCGTCGCGGTCGGCGTCGGCCTGTGGGCGTACGGCAACAAGCACCAGTTCTTCGACCTGAAGATCTACCTGTCCGCGCTGCGGTGGTGGGCCGCCGGCCATCCGCTCTACGACTACGCCCAGCCCGACCCCGTGCAGGGCCGGCTCTACTTCACCTACCCGCCGTTCGCGGCGCTGCTGCTGTGGCCGTTCGGGCGCCTGCCCACGGTGGTGGCGATCTGGGCCTTCACCGCGGGGACCGTCGCCGGCGTCGTGGTCACCACCCGCTGGCTGGTGCGTCCGCTCGTACGCCACCCGCAGCGACCGATGTGGTTCGTCGCCGGCCTGGCCACGGCGCTGGTCCTGGCCCTGGAGTCCACCCGGGAAACGATCACGTTTGGCCAGATCAACATGCTGCTCGTCGTGCTGGTCCTCGCGGACCTGCTGATCGCGGTGCCGGCGGGTCGCCGCTGGGCCGGCGTGGGCATCGGACTGGCCGCGGCGATCAAGCTGTTCCCGGCCATCTTCGTGGCCTACCTGCTGGTGGCGCGCCGATGGCGGGCGGCGCTGGTCGCCGTGGCCGCCGCGGCGGCCGCCACGCTGCTGGCGGCCCTGGTCGCCTGGGACGCCTCGTGGCAGTTCTGGACCGATGCGCTGTGGTCCACCGAGCGGGTGGGCCGCAAGGACTACACCGGCAACCAGTCCCTGGCGGGCCTGCTGAACCGCCTCACGGCACCGGAACCGGCGCCGACCTGGCTCTGGTTGTCGGCCGCGGCGGCGGTCACCGCCGTCGGGCTGTGGCGGGCGGGCCGCGCGGCACGCGCCGGCGACCCGCTGACCGGGCTGACCCTCACCGGGCTGGCCGCCGCGCTGGCCAGCCCGATCACCTGGCCGCACCACGTCTACTGGTTCGCACCCGCGGTTGTGGCGCTGGTCGCGGCGGCGCTGGCCGACCGCGCCCGCCCGTCCCGGCGCGCCCGGCTCCTCGCGCTGGCGGGGACGACGTACGCGGTGGCCGTCTTCGGCGTGGTGTCGTTCCTGGACTTCGGTACGGCGGCCCGGCCGACCGACACGGTCCCCGAGTTCCTGATGCGCAACGCGTACGTCCTGCTCGCCCTGGTGCTGCTCGTCGCCCTGCCGGTGCGCGAAGTCAAGGGCGAGCCAGCCTGACGGCCGACCGACGATCGGGCATAGTACCGAATCATGCACCACATTGACAGACTATCCAGTACGCCAGGATGCTCTTATTATCATCATTAACGGACAAGTCCTCCCGGACACACCGTTTCCCCCGGTGAGAGCGGCCCCCCGTGACGGCAGACACGGGGGGCCGCTCGCCGCACTCCCGAGCGTCAGCCGGTGCCCTCGGCCCCGGCACCGGCGCGACCGGCGAGGGCTGCCAGCCCGTCCGCCGGGGCCGCGGCGACGCGCCGCCGCGGATGGCCCGCGCTGGCGGCCGGGGCGCCCGAGTCCGCGTCGGCCGGTGCTGGCT
>DATMJT010000360.1:0-4225 GCA_035553735.1 Pilimelia sp. | reverse complement strand
GGAGTGAGTGCGGATTGCGCGGCTCCCCGGTACGACGACCCGTCGTCGTCCCGGCCCGCGTGGACACGCCCGGTGTACGGCGGTTCGCCGTACCGGGGCCCTTCCTGACCGCCCGCCGGCGGCGCCCCGGCCCGACCATCGGTGCCGGGCGGGGCCCTTCCTGATGGTGCGGCGGCCCCGGTACGGCGAACCGCCGTACACCGGGCGTGTCCACGCGGGCCGGGACGACGACGGGTCGTCGTACCGGGGAGCCGCGCAATCCGCACTCACTCCATGAGGTCTGCGAACGCGGTGCGATCGGAGGTCCGCGAACGCGGTGCGGTCGACGGGCGCACGGCGTCGGGCGCCCGGGCCGGGCCAGGAGATGTCGCCGCCGGGAGCGCCCGGCGGTCCGGCGGAGTCGGCCGCTCCACCCCGATGGTCAAGATCTGATTGCCTGGTACCTAACTCTGTCCGAAACGATCAGAAACGTCAAGAATGGTGCTGGGCGTCCGCGTCGGGGAGAATGGGAGGTTGGGGCCACGTGCGCGGCGCGGGAACACCGCCCTCGTGCTCGCCCGGCTGCACGCCGGCTCCGCCCCGCCACGGCGCCGCGGCGGGGCGGCCGGCGAGCCCCCGGCTAGTACACCGACAGGTGCACGTGGTTGGTGTGGTCGCTGGACGGGTCGCCCCCGGCCAGCCCGTACGGCTGCCATCCGCTGCTCGGCAGCCAGATCTGCCGGTACCAGATGACGTACAGCACGCCCAGCCGGTCGGCGTTGCGGACGAAGTAGGCGGCGAGGTTGTCGCCGTACACGCGATCCCCGCCGAACGCCGCGCCGCCGAAGCCGCGCGACTGGGCCGCGAAGTCACAGGCCCGGCCCTGTGGGTGCTCGCCCCAGCTGCCGCCCCGGAAACAGGCCACGTAGCGGGTGAACCCGGCGGCCTTGGCCTGGTTCAGCGCGTGCAGGGTGCGCGGGGTCAGGCAGCCGGTGGTGGTCGGGTCGTTGACCCGGCACGACTCCGCCGGCCAGGAGCCGTCGGGGTTGCGCGGCGCGGGCCGGGCGACCCCGCTGCCCGGACCGCTGCGGGCCCCGGTCGGTCCGCCGGCCGCCCGCTCGGCGGCGGCGCGGCGCTCCGCCGCCCGGCGTTCGGCGGCGCGGCGCTCGGCCGCGGCGACGGCGCGCTCGGCCTGGGCCTTGCGGGCGGCCATGACGGCCACCTGCCGCTGCTGCTTGCTGATCTCCACGGCGATGGCGGTCCGCGCCCGGGCGGCCTGCTCGCGGGTCTGCCGGAGCCGCTCCAGCTGCGCGCGCTCGTTGGCCGCGACGTGGTCCAGGGCGACCACCCGGTCCACCAGCGAGCCGTTGCCCGCGCCGTTGAGCAGGGCGCCCATCGCGCCCAGCCGCCCGGTGCGGTACGCCGTGCCGGCCAGGCGCGCCACGACGGCGGTGTGCTCGGCGAGCTGCCGCTCGATGTCGGCCAGCTGCGCGGTCAGCTCCGCCTGGCGCTTGCGCGAGGCGGCGAGCGCGGTCCGCGCGTCCAGGAAGCCCCGGGTGGCCGCCTCCAATTGCTTACGCACCGTAGCGGTGCCGCCCTCGGGATCGGTGGTCGGCTCGGCCGCCGCGGGCGCCGGTGCGGCCAGCGCGGCCACCGCCGCCAGGCAGAGGGCCAGCAGCGCGGCCAGCACCGGATGTCGCCGGTGCGGGTGCGCACCGCGTCGATACGTCAGGGGGTTGACGTGCACGAACATGTCCCTTCCCAGGGCCGCCGGCCGGGTTAGCTGACGGGTTCGGGACGGAAGGATCCCTACCGCTGGCGCGGATTCACCCCGGGGTGTATGGGTCCCCGACTCGCCCGCGGGTGGCACCCGGGGGCGATTAGGCGGCGGTCCCCGCAGGCGCCGGGGGGCGCCAGCCGGCGGAGACCGTAGCCGAGCGTACCCATCGACGGGCCCGATCGACACCGGACGAAGGGTGCGACGAAGATCTCGACGGACGACTGCGGCCCCGCCGACCGGTGTCGGCGGGGCCGCATCCGTGCGACGCGCTGTGCGTCACGGCTGCGGGCGGTCCACCTCGCCCCGCCACGCGCCGGTCTCCATGCCGCGCGACTCGATGAACTCCTTGAACCGCTGCAGGTCACCCTTGACCCGCCGGCTCACCACGCCCAGGGCGTCCGCGGCCTTCTCGGCCACGCCCTCGGGCTCCAGCTCCATCTGGGCCGTCACCCGGCTGTGGTTCTCGTCCAGCCGGTGGAAGGTCACCACGCCGGCCTGCTTCACACCGCCGGTCGAGCGCCAGGCCACCCGCTCGTCGGGCAGCTGCTCGGTGATCTGCGCGTCGAACTCGCGGGTGACGCCGCCGATCTCGGTCTTCCAGTGGGTGAGGGTGTCGGAGATCTGCCGGACCTCCTCGACGCCCTCCATGAAACGCGGGAACTCCTCGAACTGGGTCCACTGGTTGTACGCGGTGCGCACCGGCACCGCGACGTCGACGTGTTCGGTGACCGTACCCATGTGTCGTCATCCTCCTCTGCGGGTTGCGGCGGCCGGCGGCCGCCCTACCAGCGCTGGTCCTCCACGGGGTGGCCCAGCGCGGCCCAAATCTCGTTGACCGTGCGGAAGGTGCCCTCGGCCGGCAGGTCCGCCAGCGCCGACAGGACGTCGTCGGGCGCCTGGTTGGCGCGCGCGGCGGCCAGCAGCCCGGCCCGGTCCCCCGGCAGCGCGGACAGCCCCAGGAACCGTCCGATACGGCTGCGCTGCTCGACCTGCGCCCCGGTCAGCGCGCCGGGCGCGCCGCCGGGCCGCTCGCCGGCCGGGATCTGGGTGACCGCGGGCTGGTCCTCGCCCGAGGGCTCGGGCTCGTGCCACTCCTGCGCCCGGGAGCCGGCGACGCCGCCCTGTAGGTGGCTACGCACTTCCTGGGCCATCTCCTCGTCGAGACGAGGGCTGTGTTTCGTGCTGCCCCGTTCCATGGAATGGCTCTACCCGAGGTGGGGGGAGGTAAACAGGTGCACGACCTTGGTCACGGTCAGCTCGTCCAGCAGCTCGGGGCCGTACCCGAAGCCGGCGCCGCTGCCGCGGCGCGGGTGGGCGGCCCCGCCGGGCGCGCCGCCGAACACCGCGTTGACCTTCACCGTGCCCACCGGCAGCTCCCGCACCGCCCGCTGGGCGTGCGCCATGGAGCCGGTCAGCACCGTGGCCGCCAGCCCGTACGGCGAGTCCGCGGCCCGCGACAGCGCCTCGTCGAACGAATCCACCACGATCACCGGCGCCACCGGGCCGAACGTCTCCTCCCGGACCACCGCCATGTCGTCGCGGCACTCCGCCAGCACCGTCGCCGGGTAGAACGCCCCCGGCCCGTCGGGCACCTCGGCGCCGCAGCACACCCGGGCGCCGGCGGCCACCGCGGCGCGGACCTGGGCGTGTACCTGGTCGCGGTGGCGCCGGTCGACCAGCGGGCCCAGCTCGGTGTCCGGGTCGCGCCCGGGCCCCATCCGCAGGCCGGCGGCCCGGGCCGTCAGCGCCTCCAGGAACGGCCCCGCCACCCGCCGGTGCACGTAGATCCGCTCCACCGCCACGCAGATCTGCCCGGCGTTGGCGAACGCCCCCAGCGCGGCCTGCTGCGCCGCCCACGCCGGGTCCACGTCGGCGTCGACGATCAGCGGGTCGCTGCCGCCGTTCTCCAGCAACGCCTTGGCCCCCGTACGGGCGCAGGCCGCCGCGATCGACCGGCCGGTGGCGGTGGCGCCGACGTGGGCCACCACGTCCACCTCGGCGCCGGCCAGCGCCGCGCCCACCTCGCCGCCCCCGGTGACCATGGACAGCACCCCGCCCGGGAGCTGGTCGGCCAGCAGCCGGGCCAGCAGCCAGCCGGTGGCCGGGGTGCGCTCGCTCGGCTTGTAGACCACCGTGTTGCCGGTCACCAGCGCCGCCCCCAGCAGCCCGCAGGACACCGCCACCGGGTCGTTCCACGGGGTGATCGCGGCCACCACGCCGCGCGGCGCGTACGCCATCAGGTCCAGCGCGTCGGGGCCGCCGGCCAGCGCCCGCCCCCGGTGCAGCGGACCCAGCTCCGCGTACTGGCGCAGGGTGCCCACCCCGGCCTCGACGCCGCCGCGGGCGTCGCCCAGCGGCTTGCCCATCTCGGCCGTGGTCACCTCCGCCAGCCGGTCGGCCTGCGCCGCGACCGCGACCGCGGCCCTGGCCAGCGCCGCGCCGCGCTCGGCCGGGGCCGTGCGGGCC